>JANNEJ010000847.1:0-3920 GCA_031378585.1 Acidobacteriota bacterium
GCCGAAGACGTAGTCGTGGGCCTGCTCGCGCGGCACGCGGTAGGCGGGTCGGGGTCCCATGATGATGGCCAACTCCACTTCGTAGTCGGTGCGCTGACGGCCATCGACGATGTAGAAGGGCTCGCCCGGATCGATGATGCAGGAGCGCGGCGACTTGGCAAAGAAGATCGGCGCGTCGCGATCCGGGACGATGCGTGCGGCGGCCGTGGCGTCGAAGCCGCCACCAGCGCCACCCGCGGGGCGTCCGCCAGGGGCACCCGGCGCGACCCCGGCTCCGCGGGCCGGCGGAGCAGCGCCGCCCATCCCTTCGGCGTGCGCCTTGTAGTTGGCCGCGGCCGCCAGCATGTTCCAGGGGTATTTGATGGGCGCCTTGAACGACACGGTGGCGACGTCGAACGCAAAGGTCGCCGTGCCGGGATGCGCGGTCTTGAAGTAGTTGGCGATCTGATAGAGCCGCGGCTTCACGCGGTCGTATTCCTCGATCAGCGTGCGCATCTCGGTGGGGATGACGACCGCGGCCAGCTTGGCCTGCTGGGCCAAGTGCTGATTCGCGCCCGCGATGTCGAGCACCTTGTCGCCCAGCACCATGCCCAGACGCACCGTGCTCTGCGCTTCGAAGGTCGCCAGCTTGAACGGCGTGTCCGGCGTGTCCGAGACGCCGCCGCGAGCCGCCTGCTCCCGGCCCAGGACCGGCACGGCAACCAGCGCCGCCAGCATCAGTGCTCCGCCCCACAAGGTCATCTGCTGTCTCGTCATCTCGTGCTTCCTTTCGATGTCGCCGCCGCGGGGCCGCATGGAACCAAGCGCCACAAATAGGATGTATACAGCACAGTTGCCGATCCGTCAAGCGCTGTGCTTCTGAGGCGGGTGGCGGGAGTTAGGCTGCATACGCCTTGGTGGGCGACAGTCAACCGGCTATGATGACTCGCGTGAAGAAACGCAACGTGATCTCGCGAACCGGGCGCCACGACAGTGGCGGCACGTCGCCGCTGGCCGACCGCTTCGTGCTCACCGATGTCGTGTCGCATCTGCTGCGGCGCGCGCATTTCCGGGCCGAGAATCTGTTCGAGGCAGAGTGCGGCCACTGGCGCCTGACACCCCGGCAAAAAGCCCTCCTGGTCACGGCGCACCAGCATCCGGGCGAGACGCAGAATCAACTGGCCGAGCGCATCGCGCTCGATCGGAACTCGTTTGCGGAGATGCTGCGCCGCATGGTCGCGCGGGGGTTGCTCAGCCGCGTCGCGGCGCAGACCGACGGCCGGGCGTATTCGATCTTCATCACCGCCAAAGGCGAAGCACTGCTTCGCGAGGTGCTGCCGCACGACCTGGTCGTCGAAGAGAAGGTGATTGAGCCGCTGCCGCCGGAATACCGGCCGCTGTTCATCAAGTGCCTTCAGATTCTGGTCGGCGTCGAGCCTTCGGCGCAGGCCGGTGCCCCAGCGCCTGCCGCGCCGCCCGAGCCGGTGCCGGGGCGCGCGCTCGTCCGGCGACCGCGCTCCACACGCTGAACCCAGGTTCTCGATCGGCGTTCACCCGAGTCCTACCTGGTGAGCAGACCCGCTTCAGAGACGCCGACCAGCGCAAATAGAATCACCGCAAAGACCAGCACGGCGTTATTCAGCGCGGAGTTGCGCGGGACGCCGCTCGTGAGCGGAATCCGGGTGTTGTTCAGATACAACAGCGTGATGGCCAGAAACGGAATGAACAGGCTGCCCACGATCGTGAACGTGCGAATGATGATGAGCGGCTGGTCGATGAACGCCAGCGGAAGCGGCACGGCCGTCACGCACAGCAGCGCCAGACGATAGGGCGTGCTCGTGACCGACGTCATCCGCTCGCGCTCGGGCCGGGGGCAATTCCGCAGCAGTCCGTAGTAGTCGGCAAACAAGTACGGCAGACTCTGCCAGACTCCGAGCAGCGACGCGAACACCGCCGCCCAAAAGCCAATCGCGTAGGCGTAGAAGCCCAGTGGCCCGACGACCGTGCCAAGCGTGTCGGCCATCTTCGTCACGGCCTGCGCGTTGGTGATCTGCACGCCGGCTACATGAAACGCCTGGTTGGCGACGATCATGATCGACATCCCGAACACCGCCGTGAACACGTAGGCGACGGCGATGTCGGCACGCACGAAGCCCAGCCACGTTGGCCCGGCCATCCCCTGTTCACGCTGCCAGTAGTTGTAGGCGAGCATCGCGACCGACCCGCCGATGCCGCCGAGCACAGAGAGAAATGATGCCCCGCCGCCTGTCGGAATTGCTGGCACGAACAGGCCGCGCAGGACGGCGGCCGGGTCGTGCAGCGTGAAGGCGGCGCACGCGACGATGGAGAAGAACATCGTGGCAATCAGCCCCTTCATCACCCGCTCGAAGCCCGTGAACCCGCCCATGAGCACCAACGCGCCGCCGGCGAGCGAGTGGGCCACGGCGCCCCACGACCGGGGGACCGCGCCGCCAGTGAGGTTGGCGATCCCCAGTCCGCAGGCGCTCGTGAGGGCCGCGCTGACCGACACGGTCCAGACGACGAGATAGCACGCGAAGTACACGCGCACCCACCGTGGCAGGTGTTGGGACCACCCTTCGATCGCGGTCGTGCCCGTGGCCAGCTGCCACCTCGCGATGCCCTCGTTGAGCACGCCTTTGAGGACGGCGGCCAGAGCGACAACCCACAACAGCGCAAGACCGTGGCTCGACCCGGCCATCGTGGCCGACACGATGTCGCCGGCGCCGATGCCGGCGGCCGCCACGAGCAGTCCCGGCCCGATCAGACGGACGACGCTCGCGGCTGGCTGGTGCTCGGCGCTGGAAGTGTTCGACATGCGGGTCGGCATGTTAACAGCCAGGCAAGGACACGATCACCCCGGGGGCGCCTTGTGGCGGCGGGACGGACGTGAGGTTGGCGCGGCGGGCCAACCTAAGCTATCGAGATCCTGCCATGAGAGCTGCCGCGCGGTCGTGCGGGCGTGCGAGTCACTCCCGGCGTAGATGACCACGGACGCGACGGGTATCGTGCCACCCGGTCCGGCCTGAAGGTCGTCTACGAGGCGCGACAGCGCGGCGAAGCTGTCCGACGCCACCGTCTGCCCCGACTTGATCTCGACCGCCACGAGCCGATTACCCTGCTCGACGACCACGTCGCATTCGTGTCCCTTCTGATCGCGGAAGAAGGACAGGCGCGGCATGAAGCCGCGGTGTGTGTGCTGCTTGACGATCTCGGACACCGCCCAGCACTCGAAGATTGCGCCACGCAGGGGGTGCGTGTCGAGCTGCGCCGGAGAGCGGATACCGAGCGCCCAGCAGAGCAGGCCCGTGTCGTAGAAATAGAGCTTGGGCGTCTTGACGAGCCGCTTGGTGAGGTTTCGGTGCAGCGGCGGGAGCCGGAACGCGATGAAGCTTGCCTCGAGCACCGACAGCCAGGCGCGGGCCGTCATGTGGCTGATGCCGGCGTCCGCGCCGAGCGCCGACAAGTTCACGAGCTGCCCCACGCGACCAGCGCACAGGCGAAGGAACGTCTGGAACGCCAGCAGGTCTCCCACGTTGACCATCTGGCGCACGTCCCGCTCCACGTATGTCGCGGCGTAGCTCGACAACCACTCATCGGCAGGCAGTCGTCGGTTGTAGATGCGCGGATATCCGCCAGTCCAGATCAGCGTCCAGAGATCCGTGGGCGGTTTCGGAAACCGTCGGATTTCGCTGAGGTCGAGCGGCAGCAGTTGCAAAAGCGCGGTCCGACCAGCGAGCGTCTGCGCAACGGCCTCGTGGAGGCCCAGTTGCTGCGATCCCGTCAGGATGTATCGTCCGGGCCGGGGGTCGCTACGGACGACCGCCGGCCGGTTGGACTGACCTCCTGGGGCGCGCGGCCCCTCGTCGTTTCCCGCCCCTCGGGGGTAGGGGCGCATAAACGCCCGTGGGTCCTGGCGCGCC
>JANNEJ010000859.1:0-3055 GCA_031378585.1 Acidobacteriota bacterium
CCCGAAGACCGCCGCGCTGGCGCCATGGTGCTTGGTTGGGATGCCATGGGCAAGGTGATCCCCTTGCGCCCTGGCACCAACGACCAGGTGTGCGTGGCCGACAATCCGAAGATGGAAGGCTTCAACGTGGCCTGCTACCACAAGGACCTCGACCCCTTCATGGCCCGTGGGCGTGAACTGACGGCGCAGGGCATCACGGAAGACAAGGAGCGCGACGGCACCAGGTGGAAGGAAATCGATGCCGGCACGCTTGCGATGCCCAAGCAGACGCGCACGCTCGCAGTGATGACGGGCAAGTCATTTGACGCCGCCACGGGCCAGGTGGCCGATGCCTACACCCGCTGGGTGCTCTACGTGCCGCACGCCACGGGCGCGTCGACCGGACTGCCCGTGAAGAGCGCGCCTGGCGTGCCCTGGCTGATGGACCCCGGCACTGCCGGCGCGCACATCATGATCAGCCCCGTGCGTCCGTCGGCTCCGAAGTAGCGCCGCTCTAGCGTGGTGGCGCAGGCGTGGCCGGCACCGGCACGATCTGAATCAGCGTCGGGAAACGCTCGGGCTGCTGTCCGGGCCGGGGATTGGGATAGCCCGCCGAGCCGCTGAACGTGTAGTCCTTCACTGTCACGCCGGGCGGAAACGCCATCGTCTCTTCCCGGAACCTGCCCATCTCGAAGACGTGTGTCGGCGGCACCTCGAAGACGAGGTTGCCCTTCTCTTTCAGCACGTTGCGGTAGTAGCTCACCATTTCGGCAAACGGCGAGCTCACCCCGTAGATGTAGTACCTCTGGCCGCGTCCCGCGTCGTACGACCGCAGGAAGACCGCGGTTGGATACACCGGCAGGCCCAGCTGTGCTTCGGTGGGCGTGGATTCGGCCGGGGCGGCGGCGGGGGCCTGAGGCGTTCGCGTCGGCGCCGCCGGCGCCTGCGGTGCCGGTGTCACGGCTGCGGGCGGTGCCGCCGGTGTCTGCCGGCGGGCGGGAGCCGGCTGACCCGCTCCAGGGAACGGCTGCGGCGTCTGTGCGGTCAGTGTCGTCACTGCGCACCAGGCCGCCACTGCCGCGCTCAACCGTGTGCGTCGCGAGTACTGAGCCATGCCCGTATTATAGAACCCGCATGCCCCATGTCCTCGAGCAGTTCTGCCGCGATCATGAGTCCTGGCTCCACCAGACGATCGATGCACTCGTGTCGATTGAGTCGCCCACCGACGACAAGGCGGCCGTTGACCGGTGCGCCACCGAGCTGCGCGCGCGCGCGGCGGCCATGGGGATGCGGGTGCGCATCGAAGCCCGGCCCGATGCGGGTGACCACACGGTGGCCGAGATCGGCCAAGGCCGTCCGCGGATCTTGCTCGTCGGGCACTGCGACACGGTCTGGCCGCATGGGCAGATCCGGCGCATGCCGCTCGAACGCCGCGACGGCAAGCTGTGGGGGCCGGGCACGCTCGACATGAAGGTGGGTGTGTCGATGGGGCTGCTGGCCACGCGCGCCGTGTTCGAGACGCTCGGTCCCGCCACTGGCACCGTCACGCTGCTCTGCACCTCTGACGAGGAAACCGGCAGCGACACCTCACGCGCGTTGATTGAAGCGGAAGCGCTCGCCAGCGATGCCGTGCTCGTCCTCGAGCCGGCGCTGGCCGGCGGCGCCCTCAAGACCAGCCGTAAGGGCATCGGGCAGTATCACCTCGCCGTCACGGGCGTCTCGGCGCATGCCGGTGTGGACCCGGGCAAGGGCGTCAGTGCGATTCGCGAGCTGGCCCGGCAGATCCTGGCGCTCGAGGCCCTGCACGACCTCGAACGCGGCGTGTCGGTGAATGTCGGCGTCGTGACCGGTGGCACGCGTCCCAACGTGGTGGCAGAAGAGGCGCACGCGGTGGTCGACGTGCGTGCGCCGTCGCTCGACGACGCCGCGCGGGTGGATGCGGCGATCCGCGCGCTACGGCCCATCCTGCCGGGCTCGCACCTGGCCGTGACCGGAGGTTTCGAGCGCCCGCCGATGGAGCGGTCTGCCGGCGTGGCGGCCCTCTTTGCCCACGCCCAGGCGGCCGCGGCGGTCCTGGGGCAGACGGTCGAGGAGGGCGGTACCGGCGGAGGGTCCGATGGAAATTTCACGGCCGCGCTCGGCGTGCCCACGCTCGATGGCCTTGGCGGCGTGGGCGATGGCGCGCACGCGCTGCACGAGCACGTGGAGCTCGACCGGCTCGTGCCGCGAACGGCATTGCTGGCGGCCCTGATCGCGCGGCTGTTGTCGCCAGACGGCGTGCTGCCGCCGCGCTGACTTGACGCTGGCGCCTCAGGCGCCTTCGCGGCGGACGTCGTCGCGCCAGTACGCCAGCAGCGTATCGAGCGTGTCGTCGAGCGAGTGGGTGGGTGTCCAGCGTGTGTCGGCGGTGAGCTTCGCGTGGCTGCCGAGCACCACCGGCGTATCGGCGGGACGCATGCGCGCGGGGTCGGTCGCCACCGTGACCGGGAGCGAGACGCGCGCCACCAGTCCGTCGAGTACCTGGCGGATCGAGATCGTGCGTCCGGCGCACACGTTGTAGTTGTGTCCGGCCCGGCCGGTCGCCATGAGCGCTACGTACGCCCGCACCGTGTCGCGCACGTCGCTGATGTCGCGCTGCGCCTCGAGGTTGCCCACCGACAACACCGGTGGCGCCAGTCCTGCTTCGATGCGCGCCAGTTGGCGTGCAAATCCCGCTGCCGCAAACGCCGGCGACTGCCGGGGGCCGATATGGTTGAACGAGCGCGTCACGAGGGTCGGAATGCCGTGCTCGCGCCAGGCACCGAACGCCACCATCTCTTGCGCGAGCTTGCTCGTGCCGTAGGGCGTGTTTGGCGCGACGGGCGAGTCCTCGGTCAGCGCCTCGGCCGAGGGCTGGTAGATCGTCGCCGACCCAGTGACGAGCACGCGGCACGACACGCCGACGGCACACATCGCGTCGAAAAGATTGGACGTGCCGACGACGTTTCCGGCAAAGGTCTCTTCGGCGTTGGCCCAGGAGTCGCCGACGTGTGCGATTCCCGCCAGATGGTAGATCGCCGAGGGTCGCGCCGCCCCG
>JANNEJ010000928.1:0-1969 GCA_031378585.1 Acidobacteriota bacterium
GCCTGCTCGATTTCGGCGAGCGACATGTCTTCCTTGCGGTTGCCGCGCGTCCAGTTGCTGCACATCTCGCAGCGGGCGTCGCACACGAACGTGCAATGGAAGATGAAGACCGTGGGATGCAGCGGGGTGTACTTCCCCACCACTGCCTTGACCATGTCTTTCGGCGCGCTGAACGCCGCCTTGGCGAGGTATCGAGCCGCGTAAATCTGTGCCATCTAACCCTTAACTTTACGCCTACTTGCGGCAAAATGCCATGAGGTGCCAGCCGAGCGGCCTGACCCAGGCCCGGGGCAGGGCGTTGAAAGTCCCCACAAACAGCTGGTTGAACGCTACCGCCTTCCAACCGTGGTGGAGGCGCGACTTGACTGGAAACCGCTCTGGGACGATGCGGGTGTCGGCAAACGGCACCAGCAGCGCCCGGAACTCGCCGATCGAGTATTTTTTCAGCACCGGGGCATCCTCGTGCTCGAGCGGCACCTTCATCACCTTCGACAGCGCGTTCAGCCACGAGACCCGGTTGTAGACCATGAAGATCCCGCGCCCTCCGGGCTTGAGCACGCGGTGCGCCTCGGCGACGATGCGCTCGGGAGCGGCCGCATATTGCAGCACGCCGTGGCCGTAGACGATGTCGAAGGTCGCATCCGCAAACGGCAGCGCTTCCCCGTCGCCCACGCGCAGGTCGCCGGTCAACCCCAGTCCGGCGAAGTTCTGAGCCGCCAGGTCGATGGCCGTCTGGGCCAGGTCGATGCCCGTCACCTGCGCACCGCCGGCCGCAAAGCGCGCCAGGTCGGTGCCGATGCCGCAGCCCACCTCGAGCAACCCCTGCCCGCGAAAGCCCGAAAAATCGACGAGTCCGGGAAGGTACCGGAGCTTGTCGAACCGGTAGTCGTCGAGATCGGCAAAGAACGCCCGCGAGCCCACGGGCTGCGCGGTCATCTCGAGATCGTGAATGCGCTCGTTCCAGTAGCGGCGGATCGCCTCGGTCGTCACAGCCCCCTATCGTACAATGCCCCGAGCCTCTGATGCAGCGCGACCTCCGCGGCCTGGCGGACACTTCTTTCGACCTGGTCGTCATCGGCGCGGGCATCTACGGTGCGCTGGCGGCGTGGGAGGCTGCGGCCCGGGGTCTCGTGGTGGCGCTCATCGACCGCGGCGACTTCGGCAGCGGCACGTCGTTCAATAGCCTGAAGACCCTGCACGGTGGCCTGCGCTCGCTCCAGTCACTGAACCTGCGCCAGATGCGTCTGTTCATTCGGGAGCGACGGGCCATGGCTCGCATGGCCCCGCATCTGGTGGATTTGCTGCCATTCTGCGTGCCGACCTACCCGCACCCGACACGCAACGCCGTGGCGATGCGCGCGGCCCTGGCCCTCACTGATCTGGTCGCGCACGACCGTAACGACGGGCTCGTGGACCCTGAGCTGCATCTGCCGCGCGGCCGCGTCGTGGCCAGGAACGAGTGCCTCCGGCTCAACCCGCTCATCGACCCCAAGGTCGTCACCGGGGGCGCCGTCTGGTTCGACTACCAGATGCGGCAGCACGAGCGGATCGCGGTGTCGGCAGTCCGTTCGGCCAGTGACGCCGGTGCCGTGGTCGCCAACTACGTCGAGGCGCTCGGGCTCCGCCGGTCGGGCCCGCGGGTTGAGTCACTCACGGTCCGCGACGTCGTGACCGGCAACTCGTTCGAGGTGCGGACCCGCGCGGTGCTGAATGCTTCTGGCCCCTGGGCCGGCGGCCTGCTCGCCCGTCTGACAGGCGGCGCCGCGGCGGCGCCCGCGGCGGGGCTGTCGCGGGCCATGAATCTGGTCGTGCCGCGAATCACCGACAGCCACGGGTGCGGCGGTGTCGTCGACGGCCGCTATCTGTTCGTGGTGCCGTGGCGCGACGTGTCAATCCTTGGCACGAGCCATGACCCCCATGCGGGCGACGCAGACACCGAGCACGGCACGCCCGCACACGTCGACCTGCT
>JANNEJ010000932.1:0-2929 GCA_031378585.1 Acidobacteriota bacterium
TCGCGCGAGGCGCCCAGGTCAATGCCTGTTCGCCAGGCCGGGGCCCCCGACGCGCGTGGTGTGCGCGTTGGGGTGGAGTGTAACCCGTGCGCACATGACAAGAAGCCGTTGTTCCAGCCCCTGCGCTCGTCGAATTCGCGCAGCAGCACGAGCAGCTCGTAGGTGGCGACGTGCAGGCGCGCGGCCAGCGCCGCAATCGTCTCGCCGAGGTCTTCGGTGTCCGCTCGGCGCGCGAGCACGAGCGCGTTGGGCGAGGCGTGATTGACGAGAGATTCGACGGGGGATGCGGAGATCATGTCCCATCGTAGCGTGGCAATTTTTGCCGTCGGAGAATTTCACTGGTGAGGCGATCGACGCGAGATTCGTCGTCGATGATGGCGCGACAGGCGATCGCCGCGCAGGCGAGCCGCACGCGTCCGCGCGCGGCTACGTACGGGCGGCTGCGGACTTCGCGCCGCCCCGCCTCGAAAACGTGTCAAGAGAATAGCGACGAACTGCGGGAAATATTCGTCAGGCCGAGGCGCAGGTCGCGGCGCGCTACTTCTTCGCCTCGGGGTTCCAGTGCAGGATCAGCGTGATCGGCGCGGCGGTCGCGTCCCCGACGGGCTGGTTGATCAGAAACCGGCCGTCGCGCGCGACCGCGGACTGCCGGAGGGCGAGAAGCGGTCCACTGGCTGGTCACCTATACGAGCGATGACATGTCCGCGAAGCCCCTGCCGCCAAGCGTCGTGGTGCTGGGCGGCCGCGCTCGAAGCCGGGCGCCTCATGCTTCGTCGCCTCGACCATCTGGCGGCGTCCCGGCGCGGTTTCGCGTGCGAGTCAGCACGTGGCGACTCTACGACGCGACGGGCACCGGCGCCCCCTCGCTCGTGGCCACGGGGAGCAGTGACGGTCGGCGGCGGGTGCTAGACCGGGTCATCTGGGACATGGCAGCAGGAGACACACCATGAGCGTCGAACACCCGACGATCGCGGAGCTGTTCGAGGACGGCCGCGCCATTGACGAAGCCCTCCGCCTGGCAGCGCAGGATGCCCTCCGGTTCCACCAGCGCATGGGGCACCAGGTGCCCATCTGGCGCGATGGGCGTGTCGAATGGGTCGATCCTGGTGAGTTGCTCGGTCCCGAGCCCACCGACACCGACACGAAGTAGCACCCTCAGAAATCCTTGAACTGCGGCATCCGCTTCAGCGAACGTTCGAAAGTCAACGTGTGTGCGCATCCGGCCGCCTCGTTGATGAGGCCGATGAGGGCGTCCGCGAAATCGGCGGGTGTGGACCCATGGTCCGCGTACGATCACTGCTTCGCGTCAGGATTCCAGTGCTGGATGAGCGTGATCGGCGCGGCGGCGCTCTCCACCACCGTGTTAATCAGGAAGCGCCCGTCAGGGGCGACGTCGTATTGCCGGGCCTGAACCGCATCGACTCCGCCCCCCACGACGCGTGTCGGAAACAGCACGACGTGGACACCTGGTACGACGGCGGCCGCGGTGGTGGCGATAGGTGCGGCCACCATCTCGCCGGCGGGGTTCAGGTAGTACAGCTCCCTGCCGTCGTGGCGCCACACGGGGTGGATGCCGCCCCCTGTCGAGATCTGCCACTGCCCTGCGGCCTGGGCCGCCGACGCGCTCCCCGAAGGCGGCACGAACGGCCGGACGTAGATCTCTGGCCGTCCTGATTCGTTCGACTGGTAGGCCACCCACCGGCCATCCGGCGAAAACATCCCGTAGCCCTCGCGAAACGGCGTCTTCAGGAACACCGACGGCGCGCGAACCCCGGTCGTCTCTCGACCAGGCTCGGGACGACCCTGAGGCTCTCGAAGGGTCGTCGGTACGACCCACATGTCCACGTTGGTCTGCGGGTCGACGCTGTTGAAGAGCAGAAAGCGCCCGTCCTTCGACCAGCTGGTGGCGAGCGTGGTTTGATCAGAGGCCAAGACTGGCTCCGCGTCACCCGCACCGTTGCTGCGCTTCTGGTAAAGACTACGCACCGCCAATCGGGTGGGCGAGAATGTGATCCGCGCGCCGTCGCCCGACCACACGGGATACCTTTCGGACTCCGCGGCAAACGTGAATCGGCTCTCGCGGAGGCCATCGAACAGCCAGATGTCCTCGTTGCCTTGCAGGCGGCGTGACACAGCCACCCGGCCGCCATCGAATGACACGCTCGGGTTGCTGGGCGTCCAGTCCTGGGGACCCACGGCGCCGCGTGCCGTACCCGACCGGTCCACCCAGGCGAGTTGCCGCAGGCTACCTTCTCCACTCCGGTAGGCCAGGAGTCCGGTCGCCGCGACCGACACGCCATGTGAGCCGACCGACCACTATTGGACTCGACACCCTCCGCCAGCGTCACGGGCTCGCCCACGAGCGTCGCCGTCGCCAGATCCAGCCGCTGGGCCACGAGCGTCTGCGTGCCAGACCTCAGCCACAGCAGCCATCCGCCTTCGCCAAAGGCTTCGGCGGACCGGGGTCACCGTCACCTGTGGCTGAAGCGCCTGACGCCACGCCTTGGGACGACAGAAACACTCCGCCGGAACCAGAGGTCACCAACCGTGTCGGAGTGCCGCCGTCGAGCGCGCTTAGATAGACGCCCGTGTCGTCTGATGCGCCGCGGGCGAAGAACAGGAATCGGCCATCGGGCAGGAACTGCGGCGCCACGTGACCCTGCAGCGCATCAGGCGCGGTGACCGCAGTGGCCGTGCCGCCGGCGGCGGCCACGCGCATCAACGGCGTGGCGTTGAGGTTGGGCGCAAACAGAATCACGTCATCGGTGTTCCACGTGCCGCCGTACCCCGACGTTACGGTCGCGAGCGTCTGGGGGGCGCCGCCGGCCAGGTCGAGCCGCTTCAACGCGGTCCCTGAGAAGAAGCCGATCGACCGGCTGTCGGGCGACCAGAAGGGAAAGATCGCCCCCTCCGTGCCCGCCAGCGGCTG
>JANNEJ010000848.1:0-6844 GCA_031378585.1 Acidobacteriota bacterium
CACGCTCATCGTGCGCTACGCGCTGTCGTTCGATGGACTGGCCACGAAGGTGAACCACCACCAGACGGTGTCCGAGTACTTCACGCCGACAGATCAGCTCCGCCGCAACGGCTTCGACCGGCTGATTCGCCTCGGGGTGGGCCTCGAAGACGCCGACGATCTCATCGCGGCGCTGAACTGGACGCTGCACCACGCCGACGACATCAGCCCCGAGGCGGTGACGGCGTGGCAAGACGCGCGCGCCGCGTCACTGCTCGGCGACACGCCCCGCTGACCCTCAAGTGCGCGCGGCCGTGCTGCGAGTTCGGGACCCGCGCTCGAACACGCGCGTGAGGCGACGTGGCATTTCCTTCGGCTCAACTTCGGTCCGCGATGCCGGGCTGACCGGGCGTGGGTCGAGCAGAGGCGGTCAAAATGGGGGACCGGCAGAGCTCGCGGTCCTCAGATATCGCCTCACGGAGACGCCACGCCGTCCCCGCGCCCCCGGAGCGGGCCGACGGGCCGAGGGTCGGGCGCGCCGTAACCCGGGGGTGCGCGGAACGACTGAGGCGAGTAGCGGGTGTCCATACGCCGTACGCCAGGAGCGCTTCCTGAACAGGCCTGCTCATCGTACGATGCTCTTGGTTTGCCCCAGAGGATCACGTGATCCGGCGCATGCCCGGGCGTGTGCACGACCCGCAGCGGACCTTCGCCCGTGTCGATCACGTCGCCGTCCGCGAGCGGAGGGCACCGACGCAAACTTCCATGCATGCACGAGGCCACTGTCGCGCACGTAGACCTTGGGCGCCTTCACGAGGTGCCGCGGGCACTTCTCTATTGCCTGCACCGTAGACATCATTTAGACTGCAATGCAGACATGAAGTCCACACCCTACGTCGGAGAGTTCGAGTACGCGGTGCTGCTGGCCGTGCTGCACGTGGACAGCGCCCAGAGCGGCGAGGCCTACGCGGTACCAGTGCGCGCGCTGCTCGAGGACCGCACCGGGCGGCCGGTGGCGCGCGGCGCGCTCTACACGGCGCTGGAGCGGCTCGAAACCAAGGGCTGTCTGCGCTCGCGCATGGGCGACCCCACCGCCGAGCGCGGCGGCAAGGCGCGGCGCTATTTCACCGTCACCCCGCTCGGTGTGCGCGCGCTCAAGGCGATGCATGCGTCCCTGGCCAGCCTCTCGCGTGGACTCGAAGCCGTTCTGGAGTAGCCATGATTCACTCCCCGCCGCCCGCCCCGCCGGCTGCTACGCCGCCAACCGTGCCCGAACGTCTGCTGCGCGCGAGCGTGCGCGACCCCGAATGGCGCGACGCCGTGCTCGGCGATCTGCGCGAGGAGTACGCCGGTGTGCTTCGGCAGCGGGGTCGAGCGGGCGCGCAGCGCTGGTACTGGCGCCAATCCCTGCCGCTGACGTTGCGCTTCGCGGCCAGCCGCGTGCTGCCGGCCGCGGCCCCGCCCCGCCGGCGCGGCACTGTCACCGTCGCCAGCATCGAGGCCGCGAGCCTTGGCACTGGCTGGCAGCAGGAGTTCCGCCACGCGTGGCGCGCGCTGTGGCAGCGGCCCGGGCTCTCGGCGGTGATCGTCATCACGCTGGCGCTGGCGCTGACGGCCAACGCCGTGATCTTCAACCTGGCCGACGCGCTCTATCTGCGCCCGTTCCGCTTCGCCGAGGTCGACCGCCTGATTCTCGTCGCATCCGACACCGGCGGCGACAAGCCCTACTTCGATCGCGAGTCGGTCACGCCCGCCGATTTCCTCGACTGGACACGCACGGTCACAACCACGAGGGAGCTGACGGCGCTCGCGTGGTGGGATCCGAACTACTCCGGTGTCGATCGGCCCGAACAGGTGCACGGGTTCCATGTGAGTCCCGGCTTCTTCGCGCTGATGCGCGTGCAACCCCTGCTCGGGCGCGGGTTCACGCTCGTCGAGGGCCGGCCCGGCGCGAACCACGCGGTGGTGCTGTCGCACGCGTTCTGGCTGCGACGCTTCAACGGCGATCCTGCGGTGCTGGGCCGCACGCTGCGGCTCGACGGCGTGCCACACGAGGTGGTCGGCGTGATGCCGCCGCGCTTCGCCGTGCCCTACGGCGCCGAGGTCTGGGCGCCCCTGGCCTACGACGAAACGGCCTGGGCCGAGCGAGGCCGGGGCACTCTCATGATCTTCGGCCGGCTGGCCGACGGGCAGACCCTCGACGCGGCTCGCGCGGAAATCACCGGCATCGTCGCGCGGCAGGCGGCCGAGTTTCCCGACACCAACCGCGATCGCAAGGTTAACGTGGTCAGCTTCTCGCGCGGTCTGGGCGACGACGCCGTAGGGCCGTTCGTGGCCATCTGGCAGGCCGCCGCTGGACTGCTGTTGCTGATTGCCTGCGCCAACATCGCGAACCTGCTGCTGGCGCGCGGCACCGAACGCCAGCCCGAGTTCGCGATCCGCCTGGCCTTGGGCGCTGGACGGGGACGGCTCTTCCTGCAACTGCTGATCGAAGGGCTCTGTCTGGCCGCGCTCGGCGTGACAGCGGGCTTCGGCCTGGCGGCCGTGTCGATTGACTACTCACGCAACTTTCTGCCGGCCACGGTCGTGCGGTTCGTGCCGGGCTACGAGTTCATCCGCCTCGATGTCGCCACGATGGCGGCGATGGCCGCGATCGGTGCGGTCGCCACGGTGGTGTTCTCACTGGTGCCCGCCCTGCAGGCATCACGCGCGGCGGCCGGTGGCGCGATGCTGAGCGGTACACGCGCTGCCACGACGCCGCCCGGACATCAGTGGCTGCGGTCGCTGCTGGCCGCAGCCCAGGTGGCGCTGACCCTGGCGCTGATCGTGGCGGCGGCGCTCATCGTCGGCGCGGTGAACCGCGCGGCCAACGGCGCGATGGGCTTCGACAAGCGCAATCTGATCACCGCGCAGTTGACGCTGCCCGAGGGGCCCTACGCCGACGTGCAGCGGCGGCGCGCCTTTGCCGCCACGCTGCTCGACCGCATGCGCGGCGTGGCCTCGGTCACCGAGGTCGCCGTGATCAGCGCCTTGCCCTACACCAACCTGGCGGCCAGCCGCACGCTCTACCTCGACGGCCCGTCGGTCGACGACGCCGCCCGGCCCACGGTCGATCTGCAGCGCGCCACGCCCGGTTACTTCGCGGCGCTGCGCGTCCCGCTGGCGGCCGGCCGCGCCCTGAGCGACGCCGACGGTGCAGACGCACCGCGCGTGGCGGTCGTGAGCCAGCGGCTCGCCGAGGACTACTGGCCGGCGCAGGACCCGCTCGGCCGGCGGTTTCGGCTGGAGAAGGACGGCGAGTGGATCACGGTGGTGGGCGTCGTGGGCGACGTGCTGCAGGACTGGTTCACGGGCCGGCGGCTGCCCACCGTGTATCGCCCGCACGCGCAAGACCCCACGTTGAGCATGACCTTCGTGGCGCGCACCGAGGGCAACCCCACGCTGGTGGCTGACGCCGTGCGGCGCGCGGTCACGGCGGCCGATGCCGATCAGCCGATCGAGCACCTCGCCACGATGGAGGACGTGATCAAGGCCAAGGTGACTGGCATCGACTACTTCGCGAAGGTGATCACTGTGATGAGCGGCGTGGCGCTGCTGCTGGCCGTGATGGGGATGTACAGCCTGATGTCGTATCTGTCGGCCCGGCGCACCAGGGAAATCGGCCTGCGGATCGCGCTCGGCGCCACGTGGCCGCAGGTGATGTGGCTCACGGCGAGCCGGGCGGGACGCATCACTGCCGGCGGCGTGGTGGCCGGCCTGGCGCTGGCGGCGCTGCTCGCCCGCGTGATGCAGTCGGCGCTTTTCGGGCTCGTGTCGCCCGACCCAGCCGTGCTCGTTGCCGCCGTGCTGACGCTGGCGGTGGTCGTCCTCGTGGCCGGCTTCCTGCCGGCGCGCCGAGCCGCCCGCCAGGATCCCTGGGTGGCGTTGCGCACGGACTAAGAGACCCCATTACCCTGTGGTCAATCGAATCCGGCCGAGAGGCCGCAGGCGCCCCCGAGTCACTCGGGCGACAGGGTGTCACCGGCGGGCTACCGCGCCTTGACGCGAATGCCGTGGGCGTCAGCGCGATCGAGGCCGGTAGCGCCCACCTCCCGCGGTTGGGGGCGAGGGCCTCGACCGCATTGACCTGGTGCTCTCGGCCTCGGGTCTCGACCATTTTTCGGTCGCACACAGCCGGGCTCGCGAGTACGAGTTCGACGGCCTCTGGATCAAGGTGCTGCCCCTGGAGCGCGTCGTCGCGAGCAAGCGCTCGGCGAATCGACTCAAGGATCTTGCGCAGATTCCCATGCTCGAGGCCGCGCTCGCGGCACGGTGTGCGCGGGACGGCCAGTCGACATAGTCTGCAAGACGGCGCGAGGAATCAGCGCGCGGCGGCGCTCACCGCGATGACGATGGCGGTGTGCGAAGGCGAAGTCACGCGCCAGCTGGGCCTCTGGACACTCGAGCAGCTTCCGCAAGAGCTGCTGCGCCGTGCCCAGGCGCTGCCGGCGCCGCAGCGAGTCGTGCGACTGGCGGAGATCTACGGAGTGGACCGCTCACGGATCGAGGCGGTCTTGACGAATCTATCGGGACTACCCCGTGTCGAAGGGTTGCACGTCGCCCTTCGCCCCGATCTGGATTGACGCGATGGTGAGCCGACAAGGCTGAGAGACTTGCCCATGAATGTGCTGAAGTCACTCGCCGGCGCCATCTGCGGCTGTCTGGTGTTCGCCGTCACTGCGGTGGCGCTGGGCCAGGTCAGCGGCCGCAACCTGCACGCGGCGCAGCCGCTGTGGTTCGTCGGCCTCACGACGGCCTACGGCATGCTCTTCGCCTCACTCGGCGCGCTCCTGGCCACTAGAATCGCTCCGCACCGCGGATGGTCGGTGATTGGCATGACGGCCTTGCTCGTCGCCGGCGCGGCCGGTTCCCTGATCGCCAGCCCCACCACCGACGCGCAAGGGTCGCAATGGGCCGCACTGATCGTCATGGCGCCGAGCGCGTGTCTCGCGCCTGCTCGGACGCGCGCGGGCAGCGTGACCGTTGGCGACTGACGCGAACCCTGTTGGCAACGATGGCGAAGGTGACCGGCATCGGCGGCGTGTTCTTCAAGAGGTAGTGGTCCCCTTTCCGCGCCGATGCCGCGTACCTGAGTGAGGAGTCACCCTTATGCGTCTGGCTGCACGCGCGCTCGTGTTGATGGCGGCGACCATCCTGATGATCCCCGAGGGGCGGATGGAGGCCCAGACGGCGCTGCCGAGTGCGCCGCTGAACCTGACGGCCACCGTCGTCAACGACGTGCTCTCGGTGACCTGGGACGCCCCGGCCACGGGCGCGCCGATCCTCGGCTATGTGCTGCAGGTGGGCGGTGCGGGCCTGGGGAGCGGCTTTGCGATTCCCACCACGACCCCGTCGTTCAGCTCGCCCATTCCGAGCGGCCTCGCCCCCATCCTCACGTTTGCGGTGAGCGCAGTGAACGCCGTGGGCCAGGGACCGGCCAGTGCCACCGTCGGCGTTGGGCCGGGGTCGCAGACGGTGCCGAGCGCGCCACTGAACCTCGTGGCCAGCGTGGTCAACGACGTGTTGACCGTGACGTGGGACGCGCCGCTCGTCGGCGTGCCGATTGTGTCGTACGTGCTCCAGGTGGCGGGACCTGGCCTGGGCAGCGGCGTGTCGATTCCCACCACGACCACGTCGTTCACCACGCCATTTCCGGCCGGTGTCATCGGCACCTTCACATTTGCCGTGAACGCGGTGAACCTCGCCGGGCCAGGCCCGAGCGCCACCGTCAGCATCAGCCTCGGCCCGCTCACCCTGCCCAGCGCGCCACGGAACCTGGTCGCGAGTCTGGCCAACGGCCTGTTGAGCGTGTCGTGGGACGTGCCCCTGACCGGCGCGCCGATCGTGACTTACGTGCTGCGGGCGTCCGGTCCTGGCCTGGGCAGCGGCGTGTCGGTTCCCACCACGACCACGTCGTTCACCACGCCCTTTCCGAACGACCTGGTCGGCACCTTCGCCTTCGCGGTGAGCGCCGTGAACCAGCTCGGTGAAGGTGCGGCCAGCGGGGTGACGACCCTGCTGGTCGGCCCCGGCACGCTACCTGGCGCTCCGCAGAATCTGGCCGGTGGCGTCGCCAACAACACGCTCAGTCTTACGTGGAATGCGCCCACCGTGGGCACGCCCATCGTGTCGTATGTGCTGCGCGTGGCCGGCCCTGGGGTCGGCGCGGTCGCCATTTCTTCGGCCTCCGCCTCGTTCAGCGCGCCCTTTCCGAGTGCCTTGGTCGGCACCTTCACATTCATGGTGAGCGCTGTGAACCAGCTCGGTGAAGGTCCGCCGAGCGCCGTGCTCACGCTCGCACTCGGACCCACCGCCGTGCCCGATCCGCCGAGGAATCTCACCGCGCAGTTGAGCGGCGACGCGCTCATCGTGGCGTGGGAGCCGCCCGGCAATGGCGCGGAGTCGTACGTGCTCCGCGCCACCGGATCGAGCTTCCAAGGCGTGTGGACCCTGCCAACGACGGCGCCGTTCTTCACCGCGCCGTTCGCGCAGATGGCGCCTGGCAACTACGCGTTCACCGTGACCGGCGTGAATGTCCTGGGCGAAGGCGCACCCACGGCCCCGGCCACCGTCACCGTCGGGCCACCGTGTCCCGTGCCGTCGGCGCCCACGCTGAGCGTGTCGCGGAACGGGAACGTGGTGTCGTTCTCGTGGACCACGCCCACCGTGGGCCTGGTGCGCAGTTACACCGTGCTCGTGTCGACGCCGGGTGGTGGCGTGAACCCGCGGGCGGCTGACGTGGGCCTCGTAACCGCCATCTCGGGGCCGGTCGCCAGCGGCACCTACTTCGTGCAGGTGCTGGCGCAGTCGGCGTGCGGCCCCGGCG
>JANNEJ010000954.1:0-2534 GCA_031378585.1 Acidobacteriota bacterium
CCCGTACCACGCGCGCGTCCCCGGCGGTGCGTTCTCGGTCGCGAGCAACACCGCGCCGCCCCATTCGCCGCCAAGGCCAAGGCCTTGCCCGAAGCGGCACAGCGCCAGCAGCAACGGCGCGGCGATGCCGATGGTCTGATACGTGGGCACGAGGCCGATGGCCACGGTGGACAGGCCCATCGTGAGCAGCGCGGCCACGAGCGTGGTCTTGCGGCCGACGCGGTCGCCGAAGTGGCCGAAGAGCGCCGAGCCCACCGGGCGCGCCAGAAACGCAATGGCGAACGTGGCTAGTGACGCGAGCGTGGCTGTCGCGGGATTCGACGCGGGGAAGAAGAGCGCCGGGAATACCAGCACCGACGCCGTGGCGTAGATGTAGAAGTCGAAGAACTCGATGGCCGTGCCCATCAGGCTGGCCAACAGGATCTGGCGGGGCGAGTTCACGGGCCCGGTCACGCCGAGCCACTATAATCTGCCGTCAGGATGTCGCACGAGCAATCCTCGAGGGCGCACGCGGACGAGGCTGGCGAGACGAGCGCCTGGGCGCTCGTGCGCGAGGCCGCCGAGGCTGCTGAGGCCTGCGAGTCTGCAGCCCGCGCGGGCGAGGCCGCCGCATTCGATCTCAACGGCGCGGGCGCACTTCGCCGCGCGCCGCTCGGCAATCCGTCCGCGCTCCTCCAGTGGCAGCCCGGCCATGGCTGGGTGCTCGTGATGCCCGCCGGCGATCCCCGTCATGCGCTCGTGGACCTGTACCTGCCGATCTGCAGTGCCACGACCGCGCGTCCGATCACGGTGGCACACCTGGGCCAGAGCATCGACGGCTTCATCGCCACGCCCTCCGGCGACTCGCAGTTCGTGACCGGCGAGGAGAACCTGCGGCACATGCATCGTCTGCGCGCGTTGTGCGACGCGGTGATCGTCGGCGCCGGCACGGTCGCCGCCGACGATCCGCAACTCACCACGCGTCAAGTCGTGGGCCCGAATCCGCTGCGCGTCGTGATTGATCCCATGCGGCGCCTGGCGGCCGACTACCGAGTGTTCCAGGACGGCGCCGCGCCCACCGTGTACGTGTGCCGCACGCGCCACCTCACGGCAGACGCGCCACAGGTGGGTCAGGCCGAGGTGATGGGCGTGAACGACGGCCCAAGTGGCATGGACCTGGCGGACGTGATCGCGCGGCTGCGCGCCCGCGGTTGCGCGCGCATCTTCGTGGAGGGTGGGGGCGTCACGGTGTCCGCCTTCCTGGCCGCACAGCTGCTCGACCGCGTGCAGATAGCCGTGGCGCCGATGATCATCGGGATGGGCCGTCCGGCGCTACGCCTGCCCGCGCCGAACCTGCTCAGCGAATGCGCGCGGCCGAGCCATCGCGTGTTCCGCATGGGCGGCGACGTGCTGTTCGACTGCGATCTGCGGGCTGCGGCCATCGACGCACGACCGCACGACGCCGGCGTCGCTCGCGTGATCTAGCCGCACGACCCTCCGCCCTGACCTGGCACCGCACAGATCACGTCTGGCGAGCGTCGCCCCCAGCCCACGCCGCCAGATCCTGATGGCCCACACGCAGCGATGATCGTCCCGCGTCGATGTGGGCGAGGCGGCGTGCGCGCCACGCGTCGATGATGCGCGCAGCGTCGTCCGGCGCCAGCTGGCGTGCCGCGGCTGCCCAGCCGTCCACGAGCTGACGTTGCAGCTCACGCATGTCGGGCGTCAGCATCCAGTCGCTCGCCTCCACCTGCACCGCGTAGCCCTCGGCGCGGAAGCACGCGTCGGCCACCGACGCCGCATCGGGGCCGAGCGCCGGGCCGAAGCCCTTCTCGCCGTGCTGATGCCGGTTCACGAGCGCGCGCACTCGCTCATCGTCAGCATCTACCGGATCGCACTCGATGCGGCCGTCATACGTCAGCGCGAAGAGCACGCCCACGCCGGCCTCGCGGCAGCGGCGCGCCAGCGCGCGCAGCCAGTCTTCCGACACAAGGTCGAGTAGCGCCGACGCCGTGACGAGCGCGCACCCGTCGAGCGACACGGTGTCGAGCGCGGTCAGGTCCCCGCTGCGCACGTCAAACGACCGGCCCGCGGCCTGGCCAAGCCGCGTCAGCAGGCGCCACGCCTGCGCGAGCAGGGCCGGGTCGTGGTCCACCAGCGTCCAGTGCTGGACGTGCGGCAGGCGCGGCATCAGGTAGCGCACGTTCGAGCCGGTGCCGGCCGCCAGGTCCACGGCGCGGGTGGCTGGCCGGTCGGCCAGGGCCGCGGCCACTGCGGCGGTCAGCGCGCGTGAGCGCGCGGTGTGGTCGGCCGGCTCGCGCAGGGCGAGCCAGTCAGCGCTGAACGATTCCATTACCAGCAAACCTCGTAAGCGCCTCGGCCATGGCCCGTGCGGAATCCGGCCACCTCGGCAGCATGTCGCGCCGTCGCCGTGCCCCGGCAGACACCCGCGCTCGCGCTCCGTCGTCGGCGACGAGCGGCTGGATCGCCGCCGCCAGCGCTGCGGGATTGTCCATCGGCACGAGGGCGCCCGACCGGTCGTCGACCAGTTCGGG
>JANNEJ010000963.1:0-3042 GCA_031378585.1 Acidobacteriota bacterium
CTCCGCGGGCGTGAAGAACGGCTTGTCCCTGAGCTCCTGTGGGCGTTCGAGCGGCGTGGCCGTTCCCGAGTTCCAGATGCCCTCGAGGTTCGGGCGGCTGCCGCGACTGGCCCGTTGGCCTGAGACGACCGCGGGAACGGTCAATGCGGCCGCGAGAGCGCACACGAGCAAGCTTCGTGGAATCACCGTGGGGCTCTAGGGAAGCGTGTAGTGGAACTCGCAGGTGGCCACGAGGTCGCCAGAGATGACCTTGTCGATCGACTGGCGGCCGAGTGGCGAGCCTTCGGGCTGTCCCTCAAAGACAAGAGGAAGCAGAGTGACAGCGAACGTGCCTCTGGCGACGTTGAGCATACGAGCGCTTCCTTTGAGACGCCGCAGGCAGTGTAGCGTCGTTGCCTGGCCACTTCAACGACCGGTGCCTGGCGACGGCCTGCGCTGGCTGGACCGAGAAAAGGTCATTGTCGCTGACCGACTGCCCTGGTCTGCGCTCCGCCGTCCAGTGCATGCGCCCGCGTTGCCCGGCGAATCGGTCACCGTTGCAGAGACGCGGCGCTACGCCTTCTGTGGCCGGACCACGACAGCGGCCATCGCATGCAGGCGACGCGTAGGATCGAGTTGTGCACCGAGACGACGGACCATACCCCGCCAGTCGTCGTGTGCGGCATTCGTGCGCACGACGGGGCGCGCCTGAATGGGACGCTGGCACACCGCCTCGGCCCAGTCCACCCGCGACTGACCGGTGGCGTCAAGTGCCACCACCTCGAATGCGGCGCCGTCCTTGTAGATGGCAACGAGCCCTTCACCGGCGCCGCGACCGACGGTCATCTCGAACCGCACGACCCTGCCGATCGCGCTTTCTTCGTAGTGAGCGAAGATGCCCTCCACCAGCGGATGGCCCGATGCAAAGAAATCGATGGCCTCGTTCTCGACGGCTGCCTCGCGGTCGAACGTGCCGACGTAACCAGCGCCCGCCGGAACTCCGGGCAAGCCGTCCACGAGGGCGCCATTGCCGATCTCGATCGAGAAGACGCCGTACCCCCGCGGCTGCGCGATGGTGAACCCAAGACCGATCGAGGCTGTGACAACGACCTCCTGGTTGAGCTCGTCGAGTTCCCGGGGGAGGCGGCCCAGAATGGCAGCGCCCATGTCCGCGCGATAGGGGTCACGATGCAGCTGCTGATACGCCGCTTCGCGAATGCGAGTGCGGGCGGCGTGGGCTTCGGCGATCAACGCGTCGACGCGCTCCGGAGACAGCGAGGCGTCGGGATCGAGCGCAATCTCATCCAGTGCACCCTCCACATGGGCGAGTTGCGTGTCGAGTCCGGCCAACGGCTCACGGAAGAGCCCCAGGGCTTCAAAGAGCCGGACGACGTCGCGGCCAATGCCGGCGGGCGGCCGGAAGTAGACGACCTCCACCGGCATGCGGCGGCCAATGCGGTCGAGCCGCCCGATGCGCTGCTCGACGACCGACGGATTCCACGGCAGGTCGAACAGCACCAGGCGCCTGCAGAACTCGAAATTGCGGCCCTCGCCGCCGGACTCGGTCGACACCAGCAGGCTGGGACCATCGACCTCGCGAAAGCGCGCCACCTCGGTATCGCGACGGGCCGACGGCAGCGCCTCGTGAAACATGCCGGTGGCAAGCTGCGCCCGGTGACTGAGCGCGGTGCGCAGCATCTCGAGCGTCTCGCGATGCGCCACGAAGACCAGCGTCTTCTCTTTGGCCGCCCGCCAGGACGGAGCATGCTTCACCAGCCACTCGATACGGGCATCGGAGGCATCCATGGCCTGGGCCTGCGCGCGCAGCGGATCGTCGGGCCCCAGCACGGCGCGCAGGGCCGCGCCAGATGCGAGCGATCGCCGGACGCAGTCGACCTTCTGGCGCGCGACGACGACGTTGGGCGCGGCCGTGTGTCGTACGGCCTTCTCAACGGCGTCGCGCAGCTTCGTGCTCTTTGAATCCAGGAGCTCGATTGGAATCCCGACCCGCGGCGGCAAGCCGCCGATGTCGGCTCGACGCGTGGAGCTGGTGCACGGCGGCAGTGGCGTACCCTCAGCCAGTCGCGCCGCGAAGCTCATGCCTTCGGGGAACTCGTCGGGACGCAGCAGTTGCAGCAGCCTGAAGAACCCATGCGCGTCGTCGTCGAGCGGTGTCGCGCTCAGCAGCAACACGTGGCGACCCAGGCCGGCAATAGGCGCAACCGCGCGCCAGCCCGGCTCCCCTGGATGACCAGCCGGACGCCGCAGCCGCTGCGCTTCATCCACGACCAGCAGGTCGATGCCGGCCCGTACGGCTTGCTCGGTCAGATGCGGCCGCGCGATCAGCATCTCGAGCGAGACGACCGTGCGGGGATGGAGTTCAAAGGGATTGAAGTGGTCGCCAAAGTCTTTCGCCACGTCGTCCAGCCGCTCGGAGTCGAGCAGCGTGAACACCTGGTGATACTTCCGCCACAGCTCGCCCAGCCACTGTACGGTCAGCGTGTCTGGCGCCACCACCATGCAGCGCGTGACCTTGCCCGCATGGATGAGTCGATTCAGGATGAGCGCGGCCTCGATGGTCTTGCCCAGTCCCACTTCGTCAGCGAGCAGCCATCGCACCGGATCGGCAGCACAGGCGCGCTCGGCCACGTAGAGCTGGTGCGGGAACAGCCGGACCCGGCCGCCCAGAAACGAGCCCAGACCGTCGGCCTCGCGAATGGCCAGCAGGTGCAGGATGTTCATCCGCGTGACGAAGTCATCCACGTCATCGAGATCGCCGCCGCCGAGCCGGTCCAGCAGGGCGCCCTCGAATTCCAGCGGCCACAGGGCGTGGGGCGGCTCCGTGTGTCCGTTCGTGAGCGTCAGGCGCCCGTCAGGAAGTCGCGCCGCGATCAAGGTGTCTTCGCCAGTCGCGGTGACGCGAACGGGCCGTCCCGGACTCAGGTCGACCTGGACCAGCGCATCGGTACCAGCGGCCAGGCGCAGCGTGGAGCCCGCACGCGGGAAGTCCACGACCAGCGCGCGGCCGTCGACGGTCGCGATCCGTCCGATCCCCAGTTCGGG
>JANNEJ010000981.1:0-3350 GCA_031378585.1 Acidobacteriota bacterium
GTCCACACTGCCTCGCAAAGAGATCGTCCTCATCAGCGACTTCCAGAAGAACGCCTGGACGCCAGGCGACGACGACCGTCTGCCGGCGGGCACGACGTTTACGCCCCTGGCGATCACCGACGTGGACACCCGCAATCTCTCGGTCACGCCGGTGTCGCTTGCCCGGACCCGCTTCGAGGGCCAGGAGCGCGTGACCATCACGTCGGGCGTGACCAACCGCGGCAGCCAGCAGGCCGACGGCGTGGCGCTGACGCTCGAGGTGAACGGACGCGTGGTCGAGACCACCACCCTTGCGGTGGCGCCCCAGGCGTCGGCCGCGGCGGTGTTTGCTCCCATCACCCTCACCCCGGGCGCGATGCGCGCGGTCGTGCGCGTGGCCGGTGATGCCCTCGACGCCGACAACGCGTTCCACCTGCTGCTCGAACCGTCCAAGCCCGTGAGCGTGCTGCTGGCTGGGCCCGCGTCGCGCGGGGCCGACGACACCTACCTGCGCCGCGCCCTCGCCATCGGGCAGTCGCCGCGTTTCGACGTGGCGACAACCACCGTAGACGCGCTCACCGACGACGCGCTGGCGCGCGCGCAGGTGCTGATTGTGCACGACGTTCCGCAGAACGACGCCGCCACGGCCCGAATGCTCGCCTTTGCCGAACGCGGCGGCGGGGTGCTGCTGGTGGCGGGGTCGCGCGCGGCGTGGCCGCAGAATCCCGCGCTGCCCGGGGTGCTCGGCGACGCGGTGGACCGATCGCGCGGCGAGGTGGGCCGGCTGAGCGGTCTCGAGTACGGACACCCGGTGTTCGCGCCGTTTCGCGCGGCCCGCAGCGGCGACTTCTCGAGCGTGCGGGTGTACGGCTACCGGCGGCTCGCGCCGGCCGAAGGCGCGCGCGTACTGGCGCGCTACGACGACGGCCAGCCAGCGCTCGTGGAGCGGTCGGTAGGCGACGGGCGCATCCTGGCGTGGACGACCAGCGTTGACCTGGCGTGGAACGACCTGGCGCTGAAGCCCGTGTTCCTGCCCTTCGTTCACCAGCTCGTGCGCACGCTGGCGGTGTTTCGTGACCGTCCGCCCTCGCTTACGGTGGGCCAGGTGGCGACGCCAGACACGCCCGCCGACGCGGCCCGGCCGCGCGTGGCCGTGGATCCCTCGGGCCAGCGCGTGCCGCTCGACGCGGCCCGCGGCGACGCGTTCGAAGTGACCCTGCCGGGCTTCTACGAGGTCAGGCAGGGTGGTCTCGACGGCGGAACGCCCAGCCTGGTTGCGGCCAATGTGGACCTGACGGAGTCTGATTTGACCAGCGTCGATCCGGCCACGATTGCCACGGCGCTGGCCGGCAACACTGACCCCGGCGCGACGACGGCGGCGGCCGCCACGGCGCCGCGCGACGAGGTCACCGAGCAGTCGCAACGGCTGTGGTGGTACCTGCTGCTTGCAGGTATGCTGCTCTTAATCGGGGAATCGGTGGTCGCCAGCCGGATGTCCGGCGGCGGCGCCGCCTAGCGACAGTCCCGGGCGCAGGTCCGGCCACGAGGAGGATCGATGCTCCACGAGCGTTCGCAGACGGCCCTGGGCGGCGTGGCCGGCGTGATTGGCGAGGTGCGCGCGAGCTGGCGCAGGAAACTGCTCGTGCGCGGTCTTTTCCGCGTGCTGCTTGGCGGCGCGGTCGTGCTCATCGGCGCTGGTGTGGCGCTCGAGGCCCTGCGTTTCACGCCGAACGCCATCCTCACCTTCCGCATCGCCACGGTCGCGGTCATCGCGGCCCTGGCGGCATGGTGGATCGGCCGCCCGCTGATGCGGCGCGTCACCGACGAGCAAGTCGCGCTCTATCTCGAGGAGCACGAGCCGTCGCTGAACTCGTTGCTGCTGAGCGCGATGGACGCCGAGCGCGGCGGCAGCGGCCACTCGCAGTCCCCCGCCCTGGTCGCCAGGCTCGTCGAAGAGGCAATTGAGCGTTGCCACGAGATCGAAGCTGGCCGGCGCATCGACCAGCCGCTCGTGCGCCGCTACAGCCTGATGGCGGCCGGCGCGGTGGCCCTGGCGCTGGCGGTCTTCGTCCTCGGCCCCGCCTACCTGCGTCATGGACTCACGGCGATGTTCTCGTGGACCCAGAGCCTCGAGGCGGCCGCGCCGTATCGCATCGGCTTGACGCCCGGTTCCGGTCAGGTGCCGCGCGGGTCCGACCAGATGTTTACCGCCACGCTCAGCGGGTTCACCGCCGACGACGCCGTGCTGCTCGTGCGCAAGGGCGAGGCCACCGCCTTTGAGCGCGTGCCGATGGTGAAGGGCGAGAACGGCACGTTCGAAGGCATGGTCTTCGACCTCGACGCGAAGCTCGAATTCATGGCCGAGGCCGCCGGGGTCCGTTCGCCGGCCTTCACGCTCGACGTCGTGGATCTGCCCTACGCGCAGCGCATCGATCTCGAATATCGCTTCCCGGCCTACACCGGCCTGGCGCCGCGGGTGGTGGAAGACGCCGGCGACATCGCGGTGCTGGCGGGCACCGAAGTGCTCGTCACGGTCACGCCCACGATGCCTACGCCCGCCGGGCAGCTCACGCTGGACGAATCGACGCAGCTGCCGCTGGCCGTGGCCGCCGAAGGAAAGCTGACCGGGCGCTTCGTCGCCGACAAGGACGGCTTCTACCGCGTGGGACTGCAAGCGCCCGACGGCGCGATGATTACCGCCTCGCCGCAGTACGTGATTGACGTGCTCACCGACATGGCGCCCACGGTGTCGATTGCCAAGCCGGGCCGCGACACCAATGCCACACCGGTCGAAGAGTTCTTCGTCGAGGCCAAGGCCGACGACGACTTCGGCGTGCGCGGCCTCGAGCTGGTCTACTCGGTCAACGGCGGCCCCGAGAAGACCGTGCCCCTGTACCGGGGCGCCAAGCGGCTCGAAGAGGTCACCGCGGGACACACCTTCTACCTCGAAGAGCTCGGCGTGCAAGCCGGAGACGCGGTGGCCTACTACGCGCGCGCCAGCGACAACGACGCCGGTGGCGGCAAGCAGGCCACTTGCGACATGTACTTCCTGCGCGTGCGCCCGTTCGGCAAGGACTTCAAGGCGGCCACGTCGCAGTCGGGCGGCGGTGGAGGGGGCGGCGGGGGCGGCGCGGAAGTGGGCGCGCTCTCGGAACAGCAGCGCCAGATTATCGCCGGCACGTTCAACGTGCTGCGCCAGAAGAAAGCGCTCACCCCTGAGAAGTTGCGCGAGAGCACCGTGGTGCTGGCGCTGTCGCAAGGGCGGCTGCGCGAGCAGGTCGAGGGGCTGGTGAGCCGCATGAACACGCGGCTCGTGGCGCCCGATCCGAGCTTCAAGAAGATTGCTGACGTGCTGCCGCTGGCGGCAACCG
>JANNEJ010000854.1:0-2322 GCA_031378585.1 Acidobacteriota bacterium
ACGGCGGAGTTGAGAGCGAAGACCACGCCAAAGAGCGTCAATCCGCCAAGCATCGTCAGTGACGGCGAGAGATCCGTACCCAAGCCCATGGGGATGAGTGCCGTGACCCCGGCCAGCAGCAGCGCGAGTCCGCTGGCTAGACCTGGACCTGGCGCCTGTCCTCCCGTGAGCCGGCGCAACAGCAGGGGCGAGACGCCCTGCACGCCTCCGTACGCGATCACCCAGAGCGCCAGGAACGCTCCGACCTGGGTGAAGCTCCAGCCGAGTGTGCTGGTCAGGAAGACGGGCACGCTCACGACGAACCAGACGTCGCGCGCGGCGAAAAGAGCCAGCCGGGCCAATGACAGCCGGTTGATGCCTCGCGAGTTCGACAGGATGCCCTTGAATGGTTGCTTGGACTTCGCCTGACCGAGGGCGGCCGGCAGCGTCACCAGCACGCCCACGAGCACCACACACACGCCCGCAGCCATCGCCAAGAGCGCCCCGCGAAATCCCAACGTCGACAGGCACAGACCGCCGAGAAAGAACCCGGCGCCCTTGAGGGCGTTCTTCGAGCCGGTCAGCAGGGCAACCCACGTGAACAGCCGCGAGTCGTCGCCTACGGGTACGAGCACCTTCACCGCGCTCTTCGCGCTCATCTTGGTCAGGTCCTTGGCGATGCCCGACAGCGACTGGCAGCCCATCACATAGGCCACCGACATGCCGACGCTCCAGGTGCGATCCAGCAGCGCGAGCAGGCTGAGCGCGACGACCTGCAGCGCCAGCCCCAGCACGAGGGTGAGCCGCAGCCCGGTGCGGGCCGCGAGCCACCCTCCCACCAGATTGGTGATGATGCCGAAGAATTCGTAGAGCAGGAACAGGAAAGCCAGCTGGACTGGCGAGTAGCCCAGGTCGTGGAAATGGAGCAGCACGATCAAGCGCAACGCGCCATCGGTGAGCGTGAACGCCCAATACGCCGTCGTGACGACGCCATACTGGCGCAGGCCGATCATGTGCTCGTGCTCAGGGCGGCGCCGGCCTTCTGCGCCAGTTCCACCATGCGGTGCACGTAGCCGATCTCGTTGTCGTACCAGGCCAAGACCTTCACACAGGTGCCGTTCACGACCATCGTGGACAACGCGTCGACGATGGCCGATCGCGGGTCGTCCTTGTAGTCCACCGACACGAGGGGACGTTCCTCGTAGCCGAGAATGCCGGCAAGCGGCGCAGCCTCGGCCGCGGCCTTGAAGGCGCTGTTGACCTCGGCGACGCTGGTCACGCGCTGCATTTCGAACACGCAGTCGGTGAGCGAGGCGTTCAGGAGCGGCACCCGGACCGCCAGGCCGGTGAGCTTGCCCAGCAGCTCGGGGTAGATGAGACCGATGGCACTGGCCGATCCGGTGCTCGTCGGGATCAGCGATACGCTGCTGGCGCGGGCGCGCCGCAGGTCCTTGTGCGGGGCATCCACCACGACCTGCGTATTGGTGATGTCGTGAATCGTCGTGATCACTCCGTGCCGGATGCCGATTGCCTCGTGCAGCACCTTCACCACCGGCGCAAGGCAATTGGTCGTGCACGAGGCGGCGGTGAGCAGTCGATGCGACGCCGGATCGTAGAGGTGGTCGTTGACGCCCATCACGACGTTGAGCGCGCCCGCCTTGACCGGCGCCGCGACGATCACGGTCGTGACCCCGGCCTCGAAGTACGGGGCGAGCGCCTCGACTGTGCGGAACTTCCCGCTGCACTCGAGGACGATGTCCACTCCGCTTGCCGCCCAGGGCACGTCGCCCGGACGCGCGTGGGCCGAGAACGCCACGGTCTGCCCATCGATGTGCACCTCGTCATCGGTGGAGGCGACCGGGACGGGCCAGCGGCCGTGCACGGAGTCGAACGTCAGCAGATGCGCCGCCGCGACCGGACCGCCGGCGATTTCGTTGACGTGGACGAAGGCGAGGTCTTGACGATGCCACCCCGCGCGCAGCGCGAGGCGGCCCATGCGGCCGAAGCCATTGATCCCGATTCTCGTTGGCATGTGCTGTCCACGATAGCTGAAACAGGCAGAAAGTCTCTCGGGGCGCGGGCTGACGCGGGCCCACGTGGACTCATGATCTGAACGTTAGCACGCAGGTTGCTGCAGCCGCGCTGAAGAGCGCGCCCGCAACGAAGGTGGCCGACGGCCCAGACGTGTGCCAGAGGGCGCCCGCGATGACGCTGGCGGCCAGCGTCGCTCCGCCCGTCACGAGGTGGAAGAAGCCGAAGGCGGTGCCGCGAACAGCCGGTGACGTGGCGTCGGCGACCAGCTTCGACAGCAATCCCTGCGTGAGCGCCATGTGCAGGCCCCAG
>JANNEJ010001000.1:0-1946 GCA_031378585.1 Acidobacteriota bacterium
CGCGTGGCGGCGCACCGGCGACGTGTCGTCGTGGGCGCCGATGTCGGCTGATCCGGCGCGCGGCCTCGTCTACGTGCCCACGAATCCGCCCACGATCGATTTCTACGGCGGCTTCCGCCCGGGCGACAACCTGTTCGGCACAAGCATCCTTGCGCTCGACGTCAAGACCGGCAAGCGCGCATGGCACTACCAGACGGTGCATCACGACATCTGGAACTTCGACAATCCGACCGCGCCCGTGCTGCTGGACGTCGTCGTGGACGGCACGTTGACGCCGATCGCCGTGCAGACGACGAAGCAGGGCTTCGCCTACACCCTCAATCGCGAGACCGGGAAGCCGGTGTGGCCCATTCCCGAGCGGCCGGTTGCGGTGTCGGATCTGCCGGGCGAGAAGCTATCGCCAACGCAGCCGCACCCCACCAGGCCCAAGCCCCTCGAGATTCAAGAGCTGACCGAAGACGTCCTCATCGACTTCACGCCGGAGCTGCGGGCCGAGGCAGTAGCGATCCGCGCGCGCTACAAGACGGGGCCGCTCTTCACACCGCCCATTCAGGTGGGCCATCCCTCCGGGCTCCGGTCGTTTGTGAGCTGCCCGGCGGGTGCGAGCAACATCAACGGTCCGACTACGGCGGATCCCGAGGCCGGCGTGCTGTTTGTCGCGACCCAGCGCCTGTGCCGTGCGGAGAACCTCGTGCCCGGCGAGAAGATGGACGAGCCGGACGATCCGAAGACGACCGGCGCCACCTTGTCACGCTGGGTCGTGGCCAACCGCGGCGACCTGCGCGGACCCGAGGGCCTGCCAATCTGGAAGCCGCCCTACAGTCGCATCATCGCCATCGACATGCACACCGGCGAGTTCTTGTGGGAGACGCCGAATGGCGACACGCCACGGCACATCCGCGAGCATCCACGGCTCAAGGGGCTGGAGGTGCCGCCCACGGGCCAGCTGGTGCACGGCATCACGATGCCCACCAAGACGCTGCTGCTCACCGCGCCCGGCGGCGATCCGGTGCTGTACGCGCTCGACAAGCGCACCGGGAAGCGCTTGGGCACCGTGAAGCTGCCAGCGCCGGGCCAGTACGGAATGATGGGCTACCTGCACGAGGGCCGGCAATACGTGGTTGTGCAGGTAGCCAGCGGCACTTTGCCGGGCGCGCTCGTCGCCCTGCGCTTGCCCGGAACACCGAAGAGTGGCCCGCACTAGCCGCGACGCGCAGATGGTGTAACGGGCGCGCGCGAGACGCGCCCGTTAACGTTCCTTACCGCGACGGCACGGTGGGCCACACGGTGCCCTGATCGTCGGCATCACCCGACACCGGAGCCACGAGCGGCCCTGGCGCCGTACGACGCGCAGGTGCTGCAGGACGCCTGGGACGGCCCGGCTGACTGGCTCGACCTCAGTCCCGGCCACGTGCGCGCGCTCACCAGCGCCTACACCACGCTCGGCGGCTATCTGCGATTCCGCGCCGGCCGTCAGTGGCGAAGATGCACGCCGTCACCCCCGTGCTGCTCGAGGCATTCGGCGACGGCCACTGACCTGCACCGGCTCGAGGAATCCGCGCGACGGTGGGGCGGTTGACGATGCCGTCTCCATGTGTGACAGTGTCACACATGAAGGCCATTTCCCTCCGCGAGTTGCACCGCAACACGGGCGCCTGGGTGAGAAGTGCCCGCAAGTACGGTTCGATCCTCGTCCGCGATCGCAATCTCCCGGTGGCCGTGCTGATGCCGGTGTCGGCGGAGCCGGCCATCAATCGCTTCGCCGGATGGCGGCCGATGAAGAAATTCGCGACGGCGCTGGATCGCGTCGTGGCGGGCCGACCGGTCGAGGAGCTGATCGGCGAGGACCGCGAGCGTTGACATGCCGCAGCCGATCGGAACCGTCGAGCCAGCGTATTTCGACTCGGCGCTCGTCGCCAAGTTCTACCTGAACGAGCCGGGTCGAG
>JANNEJ010001009.1:0-2687 GCA_031378585.1 Acidobacteriota bacterium
GGTGGGGAAGTACACCCCGCTGCATCCCACGGTCTTCATCTTCCATTGCACGTTCGTGTGCGACGCCCGCTGCGAGATGTGCAGCAACTGGACGCGCGGCAACCGCAAGGAAGACATGTCGCTCGCCGAAATCGAGCAGGCTTTCAGCTCGCCCCTGTGGAGCCAGATCGAGAACGCCAGCCTCTCGGGCGGCGAGCCGACCACGCGCAACGACATGGTCGAGATCTGCCGGCTGATGATCGACAAGTTCCCGAAGCTGCGGAAGCTCACGATCAACACCACCGGCCTCACGCCGCAGCGCGCCATCCCGATGCTGACCAGAGTCGTCGAGATGTGCCACGAGCGCAACGTGATCTTCTCGACCCGCGTGTCGGTTGACGGCGTGGGCGACATGCACGGCGACGTGCGCAACGTGCGCAAGGCCTTCGAAAAGGCCGGCAAGACCATTACGGCCATGCAGGAGCTGCAGAAGAAGTACCGGTTCAACTTCGGCATCTCCTCGACCATCTTCTCCAAGAACCTCGGCGACGCCGACAACATCCTGGCGTGGGCGAAGAAGGAAAAGCTCGACATCGTGTTCAACATGGTGCGGTTCACCGACGCCATGCTGGGCAACAGCGAGCTCGAGAGCACGCTGAAGCCGATGGGTGTGGAAGAGCAGACCATGCGCCGGTTCTTCATGGACCGCGTCCGTCAGGACCCGCTGCTCGACGGCCAGAACTACATCTACATGCATTACGCCGACATGATTGCCAACGGCTACCACCGCCTGGCGCCGTGCCCGTTCCAGACGCAGGGCGTGATGCTCAACCCCAACGGCGACATGTTCTTCTGCGAGAACAGTGACGTGGTCGGCAATGTCACGAAGGAAGACCCGCACGCGATCTACTTCAAGGACACGTCCCAGACGCACCGCAAGTTCATCCGCGACGAGAAGTGCCCGAGCTGCCTCAGCCCGTGCCAGATGAACGTGGCCGCCATCAAGCAGGTGGTGCCGTATGCGAAGTTCCTCGTGCGCGCGTCGATGGAGAAGCGCAGGCCGTCGTCCGACGCGCCCGTGGCGCCGCCGCCGGCCGCGGCTGCGGCGCAGCCCACCCAGATCTGACCGGTCCGTCGTGCGACCGGGCCGCGCAGCGCGAGCGGCTCTCGGGCGGTGCGAATATTCGCGAATTTATTAATTGGTCCAGTTGTTTTGTGGCATAAATCTGCCATGGCAACTCGAGGCCGCGGTCGTCCGCTGAAGTTTGGCCGTCCCGGCCGGCCGGTCACGCTGACACTGCCGGCCGACGTGGTCGAATGGCTGCACACACTGCATGACGATCCCGCATGGGCGATCGTCGGGCTCTTCGAGCGCCGAGGCGCAGTTGCGCGGCCCGCGCGTTTGCGGTCCGCAGTCGCCGAACTGGTCCAATTGCCGGGTCGGCGGGCGCTCATCCTGGTTCGCCCCGACCTGCTCTGCGATCTGCCGGGCGTTGCGCTGATTCCGCTCTCCGACGGCCGGGCGTTCATCGCACTCGAGGCTGGCCGCGGCATCGCTGACCTGGAGTTGGCCGTGATCGACCGACTCGAGGCGGGTGACGTTCCGGTTGAGGAGCGTGCCCGGCTCAACGAGTTCCGGCTGATTGTTGGCCAATGGCGCAGGCAGGGGATCAAGTTCCAGCAGCGCTCAATTCTGGTCGCGGTGCGTCAAACCGTCGCGCATCACGCGCAAGCGCTGTCGGGGCTGGCCACCCCTGGGCTCGGTCGACGGTGACTCCCCAATCGGAAACCCGTCCCGGCTGGCGGCGCGCCGCATGGGCACTTGGCGCCGTCGTGGCGTTCGCGTTTGCGGGCACGCTCTTGTCGGTGGGTACGCCGTCGTCGGCCGTCCTCGGCGCCGCGGTGCAGATCCTGTTTGTCGCGCCCGGCGTGCTGATTGTCTTGCGCACGCAGGCACAAGGCACGGGCTGGCTGCCGGCCGTGGCGTTCGGTCCAATGGTGGGGCTCGGCGTCAGCAGCCTGGCCTTGCTGGCGTTCTGGGCCGCGGGCGGGCGCGGCGGCTGGCTGCTCGTGGCGGCGCCCGCCACGGCGCTTCTCTTGACGTGGCCGGCCGGGCGGCTTCGTGACCGCTGGCGCCTGCCCACACCGCACGCCGCTGACGCCCGCATGCTGCTCGTGGCCCTGCTGCTCGTGCCGATGCTCGTGTGGCGACCGTTTGCCAACGTGGGCGCCGAGCGCCCAGAAGGCCGCGTCTACCGCCAGTACTTCACGGCCGACTACGTGTGGCGGCGCGCGGTGGTCGCCGAGGTCGCCAAGGGCGACTTCCCGCCCGTGAATCCGTACTACACCAACGACGCGCTGCACTACTACTGGCTGCCGCACCTGCTGAGTGCCGTGGAACATCGCGGGTGGCCGGAGGTTGACCTCGACTCGCTGCTGCTGACGCGCACCGTGCTCGTCGACGCGTTCTTTGTCGCGGCCTTGTACGGCGTGGCTCGGCTGGCGGTGGACGTGCCGTGGGCGGCACTGGCAGGCGTCGTCTGTGGCTTCCTGGCCACCAGTTTCGAAGCCATCGCGGCGCTGTGGGCGCTGTCGGGCGAACGGGCTCCGCTGCATTTCGTCCGCTATCTGAACATCGACGCCATCTCGCGGTGGTACTACAACGGCATGCCGATCGACGGCCTGCAGCGCATCCTCTGGTATCAGCC
>JANNEJ010001023.1:0-3260 GCA_031378585.1 Acidobacteriota bacterium
CGGCCGCGTCTGGCGTCATCACTGGCAGGCCGCACTCGACGATCCGCGCACGCAGCTCGCCCGACAGTGCGAGCGTGTGCGCCTCGATCGCCTCGATGCCGTGCTCCAGCAGGTAGTCGAGCGCGCCGTCGAGCACGAAGAGCGCGTCGTAGGCGGGATTACCGGGCTCGAACGCCATGCCGGTTGTCAGCGGTCGGCTCTGCTGCGGAATCTCCCACGCCGGTCGTCGCTCCACTGAATGCCACCCCGTGAGGCGCGGCCGCCACTCGGGCACACGGGCGCGATTCCAATAGGCGACGGCGGCTCCGTGGGTACCGAGCAGAAACTTGTAGCAGCAGCCGATGAGGAAGTCGGCGACCGGCGCGTGCACCTGCACCGAGCCGAGCGCGTGCGACGCGTCGACGACAAAGAGTGCGCCGGCTCTGCGTGCCACCTCAGCGTACGCGTCGAGGTCATGCCGCTCACCGGTCAGGTACGACACGTAGCTGATGGCCACCACTCGGGTGCGCGCGTCGACGTGCTCGGCGAACCGTTCGAGCGGCGCCTGCCATCCGGTGGGCGCTACCTGACGCACCTCCACGCCGTGCCGCTGCTGCGCCAGCCACGGATGCATGAGCGACGGGAACTCCCAGCCTTCGAGCACGACGTTGTCGCCAGGCCGCCAGTCGATGGCGTCGGCCAGCAGGCTGATGCCGTGCGCCACGCTCGACGGAAAGCCGATGTCGTCGGGCTCGGCGCCGATGAGCGTGGCCACCTTCGCCGCCACCCGCGCCCGTGTCTGCTCGAACACGCGCTGCCCGGCCAGGCCCGTGCCTTTGGTATGGGCATAGCGATCGAGCGCGTCGAGATGGCGTGTCAGCACCGGCGACTGCCCGCCAGAGGCCAGGTGCGCGACGCCGTCGAGGCCAAGGAAGTCGGATTTGGCGGCAAGCATCAGGCGAGTGTCTCCGTCGGTGGCTGGCTGGTTACGGGCGCTTGTGGATGCGGCCGTCCTTCATCACGAGTTTCACCCTGCGCAGCGCGCTCACGTCGCGCGTCGGGTCGCCCTCGACCGCAATCAGGTCTGCGAGCATGCCGGCCTTCACGCTGCCAATCCGGTCGCCCATGTGGAACGTCGCGGCGTTGCCCGAAGTGGCGATGCGCGTGGCGTCGGCTGGCGTGACGCCGGCCGCCACCATCATCTCGAGTTCGCGCAAGTTGTCGCCGTGCGGGTAGACGCCGACGTCACCGCCAAAACAGAGCGTCACGCCGGCCTTCATGGCCGCTTGAAAGGACGCGCGTTTGGCGACGAGCCGTGCGGGTTCGGGGTCCTGCCCCTTCTTCCAGCCGGCGTACTGCGCCGTGGCATCGCCTGCCGCGAGGGTGGGACAGAACGTGACGCCTTTCTCAACCATCAGCTTCCAGATCTCCGGCGTGCCCGCGTCGCCGTGGTCGATGGTCTCGACGCCGCCCAGGATCGCGCGCCGCATGCCCTCGGCCGTTCCGGCGTGGGCCGCCACGTAGCGGCCACTGCTCGTGGCCACCGCCACGATGGCGGCAATCTCTTCGATGCTGAAGGTCGGCCGCGATTCGCCGTTTGGGCCCCACCGATAGTCGGCGTAGATCTTCACGAAGTCGATGCCGTGGCCAATCTGATTGCGCGCCACGCGGGTGACGCCCTCGACGCCGTCGGCTTCCTCCGCCCCCTGCGGGACGGTCATCTCGGGCGCGAAGCCCTTCGGTCCGTAGGAGCCGGTCGCCACCATGGCGGGGCCGGACACGAGCATCCGTGGACCAGGAATGATGCCGTCCTCGATCGACTTCTTCAAGCCGACATCAGCTTAGCCGGCGCCTTCGGTGCCCAGGTCGCGCACGGTCGTGATGCCGGCCATGAGCGTGTCGCGCGCGCTCACCGTAGCCCGGGCCACGCGGTAGGCGACCGACTCGCGCAGCACCTGGTCGTTCCACGTCGTCTCGTTGTAGGGATGCAGCAGCAGGTGCGAGTGGCCTTCGATGAGCCCAGGCAGCAGCGTGAGGCCCGGCAGGGCCACGCGCTCGGCGCCCGGCGGCACGGTCAGGCTCGCGAGCGGCCCCGCTGCGACGATGGCGCGGCCGCGCACCAGCACGCTCCAGCCCTCCTGCACCGCGGTGCCGTCGTAGACGCGGGCCGGCTGCAGCAGCACCACGGCATCGGTCTGCGCGCCGCCTGTCAGCACGGTCAGCACGGTCAGGGTCAGCGTGGCAATCACGGTGCGGCACGTCATGCAGAGACTCCCTCTTGCCCGCGAGCTCCGTCGTCGAGCGGCGCTCCACCAGGCCGCCCAAGCATAGCGCCAGCCGGTGGTACGATGCCGACTGATGCACACGGCAGATGTCGTAATCGTAGGCGGAGGCTGCATGGGCGACGCCACGGCCTTCTACCTGACCCGGCACGGCGCCGGCCGCGTCGTGCTCATCGAGCGCGATGCCCAGCTTGGCACCGGCTCCACCGGCAAGAACGCCGGCGGCGTGCGACACCAGTTCTCCGACCCGGCCAACATCGCGCTGTCGCGCGAGTCCATCGCGCTCTTCGAGCGCTTCGAGGACGAGGTCGGCAGCCCTGTCGACTTCTGGCAGGACGGCTACTTGTTTCTGCTGTCGAGCGAGGCCAGCGAGCGGCAGTTCGCCCAGAGCGTCGCCCTGCAGCGCTCGCTCGGAATCGACGTGGCGTGGCTCACGGCAGCAGAGGCCGGCGCCATGACTCCCGGACTCGACGCGACCGGTGTGCGCGCGGCGACCTTTTGTGCCAAGGACGGCATTGCCGATCCCAACGGCGTCACGATGGGCTTCGCGAAGGCGGCGCAGGCACGCGGTGTGACTGTGCTGCGCGACACCGAAGTGACCGGCATCGACGTCGCACACGGCCGCGTCTCGAGCGTGCGCACCTCGCGTGGCGCCATCGCGACGCGCGCGGTCGTGAACGCCGCGGGCCCGTGGGCCGCACAGGTGGCAGTCATGGCCGGCGTGATGTTGCCGGTCGTGCCGGAACGCCGCCACATCTTCATCGCGCAACCGGCCCCGGGCGCGAGCTGGGACGACGCGGCGTACGTTGGACGCACACCTCGTTCGCGGCTCATGGTGATCGACTTCGACACCACCTTCTACTTCCACCGCGTAGGCGGGGGGCTGCTCTTCGGCATGGGCGACCCCACCGAGCAGCCGGGCTTCGACACCACGGTGAAGTGGGACTTCCTGCCGGAGGTGACCGACGTGGCCGTGCGACGGTTGCCTGCGCTCGGTGA
>JANNEJ010001046.1:0-4246 GCA_031378585.1 Acidobacteriota bacterium
GGATGCCCGCGAGGCGAGCCGGGCCATGAGACGCGCGTAGCCCGCACTGGCGCGCAGCGGCGCGAACATCGGATCGGCCGGCAGGCTCCAGCCCGTGCTGTCTGGTGTTGCGCCCGCCAGCGCCTGTTCGGCGATCGCCACGCCGGCCTCCGCGCTACCCGCCCATGCGTTGGCCGCCGCCAGCACGAGCGCGCGTTCCCCGTGTTTGCCCGCGCTCGCGAGCGTCGCGCACGCCGTCGCGACCCGGGCCACGGCGTCGTGAGCCGCGCCCTCGACGACGGCCAGACCGAGCAGCGCGCGAGCATGGCCGGGCGACAGCGCGTTGGCTGCGGCGAACCCGGCCCGAGCGGCGGCGTGGTCGCCCAGGGCGAGACGTCGGAATCCAAGCGCTTCGTGCGCAAGCACCGTGCACTCGCGGGCGTAGACCGTGCCGGCCACCGCCGAGAACGCCGCCTCGGCGGCGAAGTCGTCGAGGGCGGCGTCGTGGTGTCCGCGCGCGGCCGCAGTGAGGCCGCGCATCCACAGGAGGCCGCTGCCAGGGTAGAGCGAGCGATCGTGTTGCGCGGATTGCGCGCTCGCGCCCCGCGTGGCGGCTTCGGCGGCGAAGTCGAACGATTGCCGCGCGATGAGCACCATCGCCGACAGCGTCTGCGCGCCCGGGAATCCTGGCAAGAGCGCCTCGGCGCGTTCCACCGAACGCAGACGTTCCTCGCCCCAGGTGCCAACGGCCAGGCGGTAGTGATGGCGCCAGTTGCGCGGCTCCAGCGCGAGCGCCTGGCCGAGTGCTGCCCGCGCCTCCTCGACCCGTCCAGCGCCGGCGAGCGCGTGGCCGAGTGTGGCCCAGGCTTCCCCCATCGTGTGGTCGAGTTCGATTGCCCGCCGGGCTGCGGCCTCCGCGGTCGCGAGCGCGTCGAGCGCCGGCGCGTTGTCGACACGCGACGCCTCGAAGCGGAAGATGTGGGCATTGGCCAGGCCGGCGTGTGCGGCGGCGTAGTGCGGGGCGCCGGTGACGGCGCGGCTGAACGCCTCGGCGGCCGAAGGCAGGGCGTCCACGTGCAGCGATTCGAGCGCCGTCCGGCCGCGCTCCCAGGCGACAAACGGCTCGAGGCCGGCGAGCGCCGCGGGGACGGCCACGGCGCCAGCATGCACCGCGTCTGGTGCCGCCGATTCTGTGCGCACCGGCGCGACGAAGCGATAACCGCGCCTGGCGACCGTCTGTATATAGGTTGGCGTGCCCGGGTCGTCGTCGAGCGATTTTCTGATGTCGGCGATGGCGCGCGTGAGCGTGTTGTCGGTGACCGTGAGGCCCGGCCAGAAGCGCTCGAAGATCAGGTCGCGAGTGACCAGTTCCCCGTGCGCGTCGGCCAGGCACGCCAGCATTTGCACCAGCTTCGGCGAGAGCGGCACCATCGTCCCGTTTCTCGAAAGCACGTAGGAGCGCAGGTCGATCTGGAACGGGCCGAAGGCGAGCACGCGGCATTGTAGCCGCGCGGCGCCGGGGCCGCGGCCGGCTCGATTCTAAACTACACCGTTACACCTGTTATGGTCTACCATGGTGTAATCAATGGCGCTCAACCTGAAGAACCCAGAAGTGGAACGGCTGGCGACGGAGATGGCCAAGCTCACAGGTGAATCGAAGACCGAGGCGATTCGGCGCGCCCTTCTGGAACGCCGCGCACGACTCAAGGGCAAGCCCACCGCAGAGCGCCGGGTACGCGTCCTGGCCTTCCTGAAGATGAAGGTGTGGCCGACTATTCCGGCCGAGCAACTGGGGCGACGACTGACGAGGGCCGAGGAAGACGAAATTCTCGGCTACGGAGCCGGCGGCGTATGACGGTTGACTCCTCGGCGCTGGTCGCGATTCTATTTTCAGAGCCGGGCTTTCTGAATCTCGTCGATTGCATCCTCGACACCGACACCGTGCGCGTGGGTGCCCCGACGCTGGTTGAAACCAGCATGGTCTTGGCCGGTCGACGCGGGGCGCCAGGCGCGCCAGAGGTCGAGGCGTTGGTGCGGGAACTCGCGCTTACGGTGGTGCCATGTGGCGAGGCTGAATGGCTCGCGGCCACCGACGCGTTCTCCCGCTTCGGGCGTGGCCGGCACAAGGCGGCCTTGAACTTCGGCGACTGCCTCGCGTACGCCACGGCCGCGGTCGCGGGCGACTCGCTGCTCTTTGTGGGCGCCGACTTTCGCCTCACCGACATCCCGGCGGCACTGTAGCCCGTCGCTCTCCAAGCGGCGGTCGCCTGAACCACGTATAATCCGCGCAGGCACGCCTGATTCGCGCAGGACTTCTCGCGTGACGGCCAGCGCCGAGAGGGTTTCATGCAGCGAACGAACACCAACGACCCCGCCTACTACCACAAGGTGGTGGACTGCCAATGGGGTTGCCCGGCGCACACCAACGTTCCTGAATACATTCGTCTCATCGCGCAAGGCCGCTACGACGACGCCTACCTGCTGAACCGCGAGTCCAACGTGTTTCCCGGCATCCTCGGGCGCACCTGCGACCGGCCCTGCGAGCCCGCCTGCCGCCGCACCCGCGTCGACGGCAAACCGGTGGCCATCTGCCGCCTCAAGCGCGTGGCCGCCGATCACAAGAGCGACGACCTGATGGCGCGGCTGCCTAAGGCGCCGACCACGAAGAACGGCAAGAAGGTCGCGCTCATCGGCGCCGGGCCCGCGTCGCTCACGGTGGCCAACGACCTCATGCCGCTTGGCTACGAGGTGACGCTCTTCGAGAAGTTCGACCGGCCCGGCGGCTTGATGCGGGTGAACATCCCGTCGTTCCGCCTGCCGCCGGAAGTGCTCGACGAGGAAATCGGCGCCATCGTCGACATGGGCGTGGACGTGCGCTACAACACGCCGGTCGACAGCCTGGCGGCGCTGCTCGACGCCAAGACCTACGACGCGGTCTTCATCGGCAGCGGCGCGCCCAAGGGCAAGGAACTCGAGATTCCCGGCCGCCGCGAGTCCGACCAGATCTTCATCGGCATCGAGTGGCTCGAGTCGATTCACTTCGGGCACGTCGAGTCGGTGGGCAAGCGTGTCGTCATCATCGGCGTGGGCAACACCGCCATGGACTGCTGCCGTTCGGCCAAGCGCCTCGGCGCCACCGACGTGAAGGTCATCGCGCGCAAGACCCGCAAGTACTTCAAGGCCTCGCCCTGGGAACTCGAAGACGCCGAAGAAGAGGCGGTCGAGATTCTCGAGAACCTGCAGCCGGTGCGCTTCATCATCGAGAACGGCGTGCTCACCGGCATGGAGTTCGACAAGTTCACCTCCACCGAGGTGAACGGCAAGCTCGTGCAGGAGAACGCCGGGCGCGAGATCATCCCGTGCGACACGGTCGTGCTGGCCATCGGCCAGGACCACGCGTTCCCCTGGGTCGAGCGGAACATCGGTCTCGAATTCGACAAGAAGTGGGACATGCCCGTGGTGGACAAAACCACCTTCATGTCGACGCGCCCAGGGGTGTTCTTTGGCGGCGACGCGGCGTTTGGTCCCGCCAACATCATCTGGGCCGTCGAGCACGGGCACCAGGCCGCCATCTCGATGCATCAGTACTGCCAGGGGCAGCCGGTCACCGACCGTCCGGCGCAGGGCATGAATCTGACGAGCACCAAGATGGGCCTGCACGAGTGGGCCTACAGCAACAACTACGACGCCTCGAAGCGGCAGAAGATGAAACACGTCGACATGCCGCTGCGCTTCGCGAACATGACCATCGAAGTGGAAGAAGGCTTCACCGAGGAGCAGACCCGCGCGGAAGTGCAGCGCTGCCTCAACTGCGACGTGCAGACGCACTTCACCGACAATCTCTGCATCGAGTGCGACGCGTGCATCGACATCTGTCCCGTTGACTGCCTCACGATTGTGCCGGCGGCCGAGGAATCCGTGCTCCGCACGCAGCTCATGGCGCCAGCCGAGAATCTCGACCAGGCGCTGTTTGTGTCGGACCCGCTCAAGCAGACCACGCGCGTGATGGTGAAGGATGAAAACGTCTGTCTGCACTGCGGGCTGTGCGCCGAGCGCTGCCCGACCTACGCATGGGACATGCGAAAGTTCGTGCTCGAGTGGCCGCAGGCCAAGCACGCGGCGCTGACCGCTGCAGCGATCTGAGGCCGGCGGCGGACGTCGGCCCTGTCCGGAGGACGAGATGATTGTGGGGTGTCTGGCGAGGCCGGAGGACGGGGCCCGGTGGCCGTCGACGGTTCGTGCACGGCGGGGGAGCAGGATGTCGGGG
>JANNEJ010001057.1:0-1655 GCA_031378585.1 Acidobacteriota bacterium
GCACCGAGACGCTTGGCGTAGGCCCGCGCCCGCTCCGCGCCGCCTGCGTCGGGGGCCACGATGGAGAGCGGCCCGAGATCCTGACGCGAGAGATAGTCGATGATCACTGGCGCCGCAAACAGGTGGTCCACCGGGATGTCGAAGAACGCCTGAATCTGCGCCTTGTGCAGATCCATCGTGAGCACCCGGTGGGCGCCGGCCGCGGCAATCACGTTGGCCACGAGCTTGGCCGAAATCGGCACGCGCGGCTTGTCCTTGCGGTCCTGGCGCGCATAGCCGTAATACGGAATCACCGCCGTGATGCGCGCGGCCGACGAGCGGCGAAAGGCGTCGATCATGATGAGCATCTCGACAAGATGCTGATCGACCGGGGCGCACGTGGGCTGCACGAGGAAGATGTCGGTGCCGCGGATGTTCTCGTCGATCTGGAACGAGACCTCGGTATCGGGAAACCGGCGGAGCCGGGCCTGTCCGAGCGGCACACCTAGAAATTGGGCGATCTCACGGGCCAGGCGCGGGTGCGCACTGCCGCTAAATATCTTGAGATCTCCGAAGCCCGTCTGTGGCATTGCCTGTCGCCGTTACGTTCCTGCCGGACGCGCCGGCAAAGACCCCTCAAAAAAGTTGGTTGGGGCGGAAGGATTCGAACCTTCGAATACGGGCTTCAAAGGCCCGCGCCTTACCGCTTGGCGACGCCCCATCACCCATGGCCGAACTACCAAGCCCCTTAGGACCATGCCCGCCGACATCACGGACCAGCGGCCCGCTCGTACGGCGCGAGCATTTCCCTGCGGACGAAACCCCTAGTCTATACGACGAATTCGATTGCCGGCAAGCACGCGCTGACGCTCACTGGCTACGATCCCGCCGGGAAGGGTGCCCGTCAGGATCGCCGTCTCGCCACGCCCGGCCAGCGTAGCCTGAGCGGCAGCGGCAAGCCCGTGGTCGCCAAAGACGCCGAAAACGGCCGACCCGCTGCCCGACATGGCGGCGTGGACCGCTCCTAAAGCCGTCAAGTCGCGTACCGTGCGGCGTATCTCTGGGAACCGGCTGGCCACGGGCGGCTCCAGGTCGTTTCGCAGGCCCTGGGCCCACACCGGCCATCCGGGCAGCGTCCGCGGTCCGGCCCCACGGGGCTTTGGCTTGCGGTCCTGGTCGAACCACCCATAGGCGTCTGGCGTAGAGACGCCAAAGGTCGGCTTCACGAGCACGATGGGCGTCACAGGCGGTTCGACGAGCGGTGACACGTCATCGCCTCGCCCGGACCCGAGCGCCGTGCCTCCTGACAGAAAAAACGGCACGTCCGCGCCGAGGCGTGCGCCCAGGCGCGCCAACCCCGCCAGGTCGAGCGGCAAGCGCCAGAGGTGCGCCAACGCCGTCAACGTGGCGGCCGCATCACTGCTGCCTCCCCCGAGCCCGGCCTCGGCGGGAATCCGCTTCTGGAGCGTGACCCGCACTCCCGACAGCGGCGCGGATACGTCGGACCGCAACGACCAGAGCAGCGACGCCGCGCGCCACACGAGATTTCGCGCGTCGATGGGCACGCCGGGCTGGTCGCACGCGATGGCGAAGGGGCCGGGCGCCTCGGCGAACGTCAGCGTGTCGTGCAAGTCGATGGACTGCAGCACGGTCCGGACCTCGTGATAGCCGTCCGG
>JANNEJ010001061.1:0-2627 GCA_031378585.1 Acidobacteriota bacterium
GTTGCTGGCGCGGCCCTCTTCGCGCAGAGCCTGATGAACCTGCGCACGCTCGGACCGGGCTTCGATACCGCGCAGGTCGTGACCTTCGCGATCGACGCCACGCTCTCGGGGCACACCCCCGAAGGCGCGCGTCAGCTCTACCGCACGCTCGGCGATCGGTTGGCCGCGCTACCTGGCGTAGCCGGATCGTCGTACGCGGCAGAAGCCGTGCTCATCGGCAACGTCAAAGCCCGCTCGGTGCAGGTGCAGGGTTACGCGGCGCAGCAGGGCGAAGACCTGAATCCGTGGACCAACGAGGTCGGCACCGACTACTTCAAGACGCTCGGCATCCCAGTGCTTGCCGGCCGTGAGTTCACGGCGCGCGACATCGCCGGTGCGCCGCGGGTGGCGGTCGTGAACGAGACCTTCGCCAGGTATTTCTTCGGCGCGGAGAACCCGATTGGTCGGCGCTTCGGCTTCCGGGCGGAAAACGACGTCGGGCGCTGGGAAATCGTCGGGGTGGTCAAGGACACGGCGTATTCCCAGGTGCGCCCCGGCGAAGGAGATGCGCTCGACGAATTGGCACCGGGTCGCGGGCTGGGCTCCTCGACACAACCGCGCGTGGTCTACACGCCGTTCATGCAGACCGACGAGGTCGACGAGCTCTCGTTCTACCTGCGCGTCGCGCCAGCCGGCGCGGCCGCGCTGCCGGCGCTCGTGCGAGCCGCGGTGCGGGAGTCGGATGCGCCGCTTCCAATCTTCCGCATGACCACGATGGAAGCAACCGTGGACGGCTCGCTGGCCATCGAGCGGCTGCTGGCGCTGTTGTCGCTCCTCTTCGGCGGCCTGGCCACGGTCCTGGCGGCCATCGGCCTCTACGGTGTGATGAGCTACACCGTGGCACGCCGGACGCGTGAAATCGGCATCCGCATCGCGCTCGGCGCCGACCGGCCCCAGGTGCTTGGGCTGGTGATGCGTGAGGTGGGCCTGCTCACCGGACTTGGCATCGCGGTAGGACTGCCGGGCGCCTACGCGGTCGGGCGGGCGGCCGGCTCGCAGCTCTTCGGGCTGTCGCCACTCGACCCGGTGTCGCTCGTGGGCTCGGCCCTGGTGCTGGGAGGCGTGGGCCTGCTGGCCGGCTACTTGCCCGCCAGGCGGGCCGCCGCCACCCAGCCGCTCGTGGCGTTGCGAACGGAGTAGAGGCGGGGCAACGCGCCGGCCCGGCGCGGACTCGACAACCCTGCACGGCCGTGACCCGTCCAACCACCCGGAGGCGGGCATGCGGATCGACGGCATTCGACAGGACCTGACGGGCGGCGCGCGCGGGCTATTGCGGGCGCCGGGTTTTGCCACAGCGGCCCTGCTGACACTTGCGCTCGGGATCGGCGCGACGTCGGCCATTTTCACGGTCGTGAAAGCCGTGCTGCTGACGCCCCTGCCCTACGCTCACGCCGAGACCCGCGTGCTGCTGTGGAGCCGCTGGGTCAGTTTCGACAAGACCTGGCTCTCGGATCAGGAGCTCCTCGACTATCGGCGGCTCGCCCGCACGCTCAGCGCCGTGGCGGGGTGGACGACGACGCAGCAGAACCTGACCGGCGACGGCGAGCCCGAGCGCGTCGACGACGGTCTGGTCACCGCCAACACGTTCGACGTGCTGGGCGCGGCGCCCATCGTGGGCCGCGGCATCACCCCTGCAGAGGACGCACCGAATGCCGCCCCTGTGGCGGTGTTGGGCTACGGGCTGTGGCAGTCGCGCTACGGCGGCGATCGCGCCGTGGTGGGCCGGTCCATCCAGCTCGATGACCAGCCGGTCCAGGTCGTGGGCGTGATGCCCGAAGGATTCCGCCTGCCCACGGACTTCTCGGAGGACGCCGCAAGTCCCACCCAGCTCTGGCGCGCCCTGCAACTCGACGAGGCCAAGGCGGACCGCGGTTCGCACGGCTACTACGGCGCCGGCGTACTGGCCGCAGGCGCCACGGCGGCGTCGGCCTCGGACGAACTGCGGGCGCTCACCTCGGCTATGACCGCGCAGGGGCTCTATCCCGAGGCCATGCGCTTCTCCGCGTTCGCCACGTCGCTTGATGACGAGGTGCGCGGCGCGGTGCGTCCGGCAATGTGGCTCTTGATGGGCGCCGTGGGCTGCCTGCTGCTCATTGCCTGCGCCAACGTGGCGAATCTGCTGCTCGTGCGCGGCGACGCGCGCATCCGAGAAATGGCGGTGCGGTCGGCCGTGGGCGCGACGACGGAGCGGCTCGTGCGGCAACTCCTGACCGAGAGCGTGCTACTGGCGCTCGTGGGCTCGGTGCTCGGCCTGGCACTGGCTGCAACCGGCGTCCGCGCGCTGCTCGTGCTCGGTCCCACGAGCCTGCCACCGCTCACTCCGGTGGTGCTCGACGGCACGGTGGTCGCCTTCACCTTCGCGCTGGCGCTGGTGACCACGTTGCTCTTCGGCCTGCTGCCGGCGCTCCGTACCCTGCGGACCAACCTGGTGGAATCGCTGCGCGAAGGCTCGCAGCAGGCCACGGCCAGCGGCACACGACAACGATTGCGCGGGCTGCTCGTGGTCGCGGAGGTCACGCTGGCCGTCGTACTGGTGATCGGCGCCGGTCTGATGGCCCGCAGCCTGAGCGCGCTGGGCCGCCTGCCGC
>JANNEJ010001063.1:0-2266 GCA_031378585.1 Acidobacteriota bacterium
CACGCGCGGCGGACTCTATGATGGCCACGAGCTGCCGGCCGACATCCACGCCATGACACGCGCCTCGGCCACGGCGCTGGCAGGCCTGGGTCTGATGGGCGTGGCGAAAGACACCTATCCGCACGACGGCGACACGCACTCGTACGTCGTGGGATTTGCCGAAGTGGAAGTGGACGTGGAAACGGGTGCGGTGCGCCTTATCGAATACACGGCGGTGGCCGACGTGGGCACCGTGGTCAACCCTCGCAGCCTCGGCGGTCAGGTGCTCGGCGGCGGTTGCCTGGGCATCGGCCACGCGCTCAGCCAGAAAGCCGTCTACGACCAGCAGTACGGGGTGGCGCTGGCGCGGCGGTTCCACCACAACAAGCCGCTCACGATCATGGACGTGCCAGCCAACGGGATGCACCAGGCGGCGCTCGACATCGCCGACCCGGATACGCCGGCAGGCGCGCGCGGCGTCGGCGAACCGCCGGTGGGCGCGGGCTTCGGCGCCGTGCTCGCGGCGATTGCCGATGCCGTAGGCAACGACGTGTTCCGCCGCGCCCCGGTGACGGCGGACGTGATTCTCTCGGCGCTCGAGGCGGGCCGCCGCGCCGGCGACGTGCTCACCTCGCACATCTGACGGGCGGCTGGCCGCCGTGCGTCGGCATGCCCGACACATTCGACGAGGACAGGCGGCTAGTGCCAGAGATCGGCCGCGTCGAAGTCGGCGCCGCGCGGACCCGCGTGCGTCTTGACCGCGCCACGGCGCTTTTGGTTGAGCGCTTTCAGCCGGCGCTTCGCCGACTCGAATCCGTCGTGAATCGCCTGATGGACATCGGGCACGGGGCCGTGCTCGATGAGCAGACGCTTGCTGCCCGGCACCGACAACTCAATCCGCACGAGGAAGCGGTCGCCGTTCTTGTGGTGACGATGCGGCAAGTCGACGACCACCCGGCACTGCACCAGCCGGGGGTCGAGCACCGCAAGCGCCTCGGCTTTTTCGCGAATGCGCGACTCCGCAGCCTCGCTGCGCAGCATGTTCCTGAAGATCACGTCAACGGGCAGCATCACATTACCTCTGCGTGCAGAATAGCAGGATACGTGCCACGTCACCGCAGGTCCGTGGAGTGCGCAAGCCCTCGGGCGCCGTTTCTCTCCCGCGGTTGTGATGCCTCGTGCGCCTCTCGATCGGCATGCGCCTCAGCCCGAGCCCGAGCGCGAAATTCCCGGCGGTGCGTGAAAAACACCGCGCGCGCCGTCACCGCTCGACTCGAGGGGCGCCCTTACCCTTGAATTGTCGGCGCAATCCGGCCGAGGCCTGCGCCCGGGCGCAGGCACGAGGTTTGCGCACAGATGCAGCATGGCCTCTGACCTGCGTCCCTTCAGTCTCGACCGCATCTTGTGCCCCACCGATTTTTCGGACTTCTCTGCGGCGGCGCTCTCGTACGCCAGCGCACTGGCGGCCAGCTACGGCTCTGCCCTGCGGTTGCTGCACGTCCTCTCCCCCTTTCCCGTGGTCGCGCCCTACGTGAACATGCCGGGCGACGGGCGGCTCTACGAAACGCAGCGTGCCCTGGGCGAACAGGCGCTGGCGGCCGAGGCCCGGCGCGTGGGCCGGCCCGGCGTGGTCGTGGACACCGAGTTGCGGGAAGGCAGCGCGGTGCGCGAAATTCTCGACGCGGCTGACACGTGGGGGGCCGGCCTGATCATGCTCGGCACCCACGGTCGCGGGGGGTTCGAACGCCTCGTGCTGGGCTCAACGACCGAGAAGATCCTGCGCAAGGCCGCCTGCCCCGTCATGACCGTTCCGCACGACGCCGTTCAGCGGGCCGCTGGCGCCATCCGGTTCTCGCACGTGCTCTGCCCGCATGACGGGTCCACCGCCTCGAGCCTGGGCGTGGCCTACGCCGCGTCGCTGGCCGAGCGCACGGGCGCCCGGCTCACGCTGGTGTCGGTGGTCGAGGCACTGCCCTACGGCGGCGACTTCACCGGGCCCGCGTTTGGAGCGTTCCATGCCGCCCGCGAACAACACGCGCAGGCGGCGCTCGACACGGCGCTGCCCGCCGACGTGCGTGGACGTGGCCAGGTGACCGACCGGGTCGTCTACGGCAACCCGGCGCAGCAGATCCTCGAGGTCGCTGCCCAGGAAGCACCCGACCTGATCGTGATGGGCGTGCAGGGCCGGGGAGCGCTCGACCTGGCGATGTTCGGTTCGACCACCAATCACGTCGTGCGACACGCCACGCAGCCGGTGTTGACCGTCAGGCCTGGACCAACGGAGGCC
>JANNEJ010000001.1:0-5537 GCA_031378585.1 Acidobacteriota bacterium
CAGCCGCGCGCTGGCCTTCGACGTGCCGGCGCGCGAGAAGAGCAGGCCGGCCGGGCCCCGCAGATCGGCCGAGGCGACCTGCACGCGCAGGCGGACACCGACGCGACGCACCCGGAACATGTCGGCGTCGAAGCGATTGGGCGCAGCCGCGTTCGGGCACCACGGGCCGTCCTGCAGCATGGCGGCGGTGACTTCCACGAGGCCCATCGACCCGGGCGCGAGATTGGCCAGCCGGCTCACCTGCTGGCCGCCGCCGTTGACCGTGAAGAGGCACGACTGGCCCGCCGGGTACTCGTCGCCCGCCGTGAGGTCTCTCGTCAGCGGCGGTGGATTGGGCCCGTAGGTCGACGTCGCCGGGGTGGTGGTGGTGAGCGCCAGGGGACCGTTGGGCTCCCCGTAGTAGGTGAACCCGAGCCCCACCACGTTGTCGACCAGCGGCTCATCCCGCAGGTAGCCGTCGTAGTGCATCAACTGAAACGTGTTGGTCCCGACGTTGGTGCGCAGGTAGTAGGTATGCTGCTCCACCTGCGTCACGGTGGCGCCCTGCTGATAGCGCTTCGAGAAGTCGTCGTCGCGGTGCTGCAAGTGCAGCGCCGCGTCCTGCACCTGGGTGACGGTGAAGGGATCGAAGGAGCCGGTGTCGTCGAAGATCACGGCGCGCATGCCTATTTCGAATCCGCACAGGGCCTGGTGCTGGTCGTCGAGCGGGCACCCGGGCATGAGCGTGACCTTGATCTCGGCGGAGGGCTGCGGCATGTCTTCGCGGATTTCCGTCTGGGCCGCCGTTTGCGGCACAGAGAGAATCGTGATGGCATCGGGCCGGTAGACGACGCCCAGTTCGGGGTCGTTGTCGACCGTTCCCGTGCGGTAGGGCACGATGGGCGAGAAGAACTTTGCCAGCGTGCCCACCGAGGACGTGCCCGAGTAGGAGCCCGCGCCGGCCAGGAGCAAGGCGTCGTACATGGCGTTGGCGCCCACGCGCATGCGTTGCTGCATGTCGGCAGCCTCGGGCTGCGCCTTGTAGCTGTTGGTCGAGGGGCTGAGCAGTGAGAACACCGCGCCGGTCACGCCGAGCAACACGGTGGTCGACACCAGCATCTCGACGAGCGAGAAGCCGCGTTGGTCGCGAAGGGTCCTGGTGGGCATGGCTATTGGGCCTTTCTGGTCTTGACCGTGGACACACGGGATTCGTCGCGCTGGCGCAGCCACGTGGCGTCGTCGTCGCCGGTGTCGGGCCGGGCGGCGGTCTTGAACACGAGCACCTGCAGGATGAGGGTGTTGTTGGGATTGGTCGGCAGCGGCTCGATCGACCACCGGCGCACGTAGACGGCAGCCGCCGGCGGCGTGGCGCCGGTGCCGAGCGTGCGCCCATCGCGGTCGAGGTAATCGACATAGCCCGGGATGTTCTCGGTCAGAGAATTGCTCGCGGCCGCCGACAGCCCGGTGCCGCCCGTCGACAACGGCGGGTCGACGGCTGTGTTCGACGACAAGTCGGAGACCGGCAGGTTGCTGGCGTCGAAGCCCCAGGTGAGACTGCGCAGTTGCTCGGCTTTCTGGCGCGCGAGCAAGGTGGTCGAGGTGGTGGCGCGGGCCGACATGTTCTGGGTCGTGGCCACGGCAAAGAGTTGGGCCATGGCCATGAGCCCAGTCGCGAGGATCGCCATGGCCACGAGGGTCTCGGCGAGCGAGAACCCGCGGGCGCTACTGCACAGGTCGAAGGGTGATTTTGCCAATGCCGTTTACCGTGATGGTTGCCGTGCGGGTCGTAGAACCGGCGGTGCTCGTGAGCGTGAGCGACGTTCCGGCCACCGGCAACATGGGAAGCGGACTCGCGGCCCCGGCATGCGCCGACCCGTCGGTCCAGAATTCGAGGGTCTGCACCGTGCCGAACTGCACCCGCGGATCCAGGCGCAGCACGGGACCGTCGAGGTTCGGTCGCGTCGACGGATCCCGGTCGGCCGGCGGATAGGGGTAGGTCGTATCAGAGCAGCGATTCGCGGCCAGATCCGCCGCCGCCGGCACGGTCGCCGTGCCTAGCAGTTCGACCACGCGGAGCTGACCAGCGGCCGGGCAGTTGAACCGCACGCGCATCGGCCGGTTGTTCAACACCGCCTTGTTACGAGCCGATTGAATCTCGCGCTCGACCTCGCGCGCGGACTGGCTGAGCCTCATCCGCTCCCGCAGGGTCGTGAACGAAGGAATCGCCACCCCCATCACGACCGCCAGCACGGCGACGATGATGAGGAGTTCGGTCAGCGAAAATCCTGCGTCGGGACGACGTCTTCTACGCACGCCTCCAGTGAGAGCAAGGATTGGACCAGTGCTGCTCGGGCGCTGACCTGGTCACATGTGTCCCTGGCAAACGATTGATTCGATGAGAGTTCCCCTGAACGACCGGCGGCCGGCCGGCCCTTGCTCAGTGAGGTCGTGTTCAACTACGGCACAAGGGATTACGGTATTGTGGGCGCCATTTTCATGACACCCAACATAGACCCCGATGGTCAGGGTGCTATGCGCCGACGTCGAGCACGATCTTGCCGATGTGGCGGCCCTCTTCCATCAGTCGGTGCGCGTCGGCGGCCTGGGCCAGCGGCAATACCGCGTGAATCACCGGTGCCACAGCGCCAGAGGCCAGTAGAGGCCAGACGCGCGCTTCGAGAGCTCTTGCGATGGCGCCTTTGGCCGCCACGCTCTGCGGGCGCAACGTCGACCCCGTGATGGTGAGCCGGCGGCGCATGACCTGCATCAGGTCGATGTCGACCTTCGACGACTTCAGGAACGCGATCTGCACGAGGCGTCCCTCGTCGGCCAGCAGGTCGAGGTTGCGCGGGGTGTAGTCGCCACCCACCATGTCGAGGATCACGTCCACGCCGCGGCCCCCGGTGGCCTCGCGCAGGTCTCCCACCCAATCGCGCTCGCGATAGTTCACCGCCACCTCGGCGCCGAGCCCGAGGCAGGCCGCGCACTTCTCGGCGGACCCAGCGGTGACGAAGACGCGAGCGCCGAAGGCGCGACCGAGCTGGATGGCAGTGGTGCCAATACCGCTCGACCCGCCGTGCACGAGCAGCGTCTCGCCAGCCAACAGCCGCGCGCGGTCGAACACGTTGGTCCACACCGTGAAGAACGTCTCGGGCACCGCCGCGGCCTGCACCAGCGACAGCGCGGCCGGCACCGGCAGGCATTGCTCCGCCGGCACCGCGCAGTACTCCGCGTAGCCGCCGCCAGCCACGAGCGCACAGACGGCGTCGCCCACCTGCCAGCGCACTCCCCCGCCGTCAGCGCGCGCCGCCACGTCCACGACGTGCCCTGCGACCTCGAGACCTGGAATGTCGGACGCGCCCGGCGGCGGCGAGTATTTGCCAAGACGCTGCAGCACGTCGGGACGATTGACGCCGGCGGCCGCCACCCGCACCAGCACCTCTCCTGGTGCGAGCACGGGCCGCGGCCGTTCCACTACGCGCAGCCCGTCGGCTGGCCCCGGCGTCGAGATCTCTACCGCCCGCATCGCCCTACTCCTTCAGCGCCGATGGCAGCCGCGGCGACGAGATGAGCGTCGCAAAGACGTCCCACCGCTTGGCTGGATCGTCGCCCGCCCGCCGCTCGACGTAGGCCCTGGCCAGGTCCTCGCCCAGGTTGTAGTTGATGACGTAGCTACGGTAGGTGTCGAAGAACTTCACGCGCTGTGCCGCTTGCGCCGGCGTGTTCATGGCAAAGCGCACGAGCCAGTCGGCGGCCCGCGCGCCGTCCATGCGGCCGTCAAGGTATCCGCGCGCCGCCTCGTTGCCCGCGTAGCTGAGCTGCTTGGCCAGCGCCATCACGTCGTAGTACTCATCCGCCCGCGCCGGGTCGATGCCGGCCAGGGGGAACAGCGTGCCGCGCTCGAACGCGCGCCGCTCCGCCTCGCTGAACGCCACCTGAATGCCGTAGTTGGCCGTGCCTTCGGCAATGAGCGACTGCGGCGAGAAGAGCGGATACACCGAAAACTCCTGCCACCCGCGGTCCTTGACGAGGTGCTTCTCGAGCAGCGCGTTGTAGACGTGATGTCCTGGGTAGCCTTCGTGGCACGCCAGATCGATGGCGCGATCGATGAACACCGGCAGGTCGGTGTTCACCTCGATCAGGCTCTTGTAGTTACCCTGATACCAGTTGTAGGCGCTCCACGGCTTGTCCTTCACGTACGCCACCGTGAAGGTCTCCTCCGGCGGCAGCGCGATGTGCGCGAGTGTGCGACGGCGACACTCGGCAATGGCCGCCGTGAACACCGCGTCCAGCTTCTCTGGCGGAATCACGAATGCCTGCTTGAAGGCCGCGTAGCGGGATGCCAGGTCGCCTTGGCCGCCGGCCGTGAACCCGACCGCGACGCCAATGGCGTCGACCACGCGCTGGAACGACGCCTCGCTGTTGCGCGGCGCCACCGCGTCGTACAGCTCGCGCGATTCTTCATCGAACGGGAAGCGCCGTCCCTGCAGCATCGCCACCCGCGCGCGCAGCGCCCCCAGTTGCCGCGCCATGTAGGCGCGGCGCAGCCGCACCATCTCGGCGTCGGGCAGCGCGGATTCGACTGGCGGCAGGCGCCGCAGATCCACTTCGAGCACGGCCGCTCGCTTGTTGATGGCGGCCAGGTCCCATTTGGCGTCGGCGACCTCGGCACGCCATTCGGGCGGCCCGTAGTAGGCGTCGACGAAATTGGTGTCGTGCTGGCCCAGGGCCAGTACCAGACGCACGTAGGTCTCGGCAGCGGCGTTCTCGCTGGCCGCCGTGGGAATCGGAGCGCGCAAACAACCTCCTACTGTGATCGCCAGAGCAACCGCCAACGCGGCCCCCGGCAGCGTGATTCCCCGCCCCACCCGCCTACCCGAGCCCCTCCCGGAAGCCAAGGGTCGAACCCCGCCTGCCCCGAGCAAAGTCGAGGGGAGCCCCGTCACGAGATTCTCCCTGGCGCGTAGCGCGCGCGGATGGTGGGAATCAGATACTCGGAGAACGCGCGCGAGACGTCGTAGGCCGGCGCGAATCCCCAATCGCGCCGCGCGGCCGAGTCGTCCACGTCGGCAGGCCAGGAGTCGATGATGCCCTGGCGCTTCATGTCGGTCTTCCACGACATGGCGGCGGCCGGGAACGCCGCATGCACGAGCTCGTAGATCTCCTGAGCGGACGGGCTGAAGGCTCCCAGGTTGTAGGCGGTACGCGTCAGCGCCCCCTTTGGCGCGGCCGCAAGCGCCAGTAGTGCCTCGACGCCGTCGGGCATGGCCATGAACGGAATCCTCGCGTCGGGCCGCACGAAGCACGCGTAGGGCTCACCCTTGGCCGCCGCGTGAATCATCTCGGGCGCGTAGTCGCTCGTGCCGCCCGAGGGCACGGTCAGCGCCGAGATGAGGCCTGGGAATCGCACGCACCGGAAATCCACGCGCCCGGCCTGCGGCTCGGCCGAGAGCTGCTTGTTGTGCCGCGCGTAGTAGCGCCCGAGCTGCTCGCAGTACAGCTTGTTGCAGCCTTTCATCGTGGTCGGGGTGTTGTAGTCGTCCTCGCGCACCCGGCCC
>JANNEJ010000127.1:0-2573 GCA_031378585.1 Acidobacteriota bacterium
GCGGCAGCGGCACCGGCGCGTCGACCTTCAGCAGCGCAATGTCGGTGTCGGGGTCTGCGCCAACCAGGCGCGCCCGAAAGCCGCGGCCGTCGGCAAGCTTCACGGTGATGCGCTCGGCGCCCTCGACGACATGCTGATTGGTCACGATCAGGCCGGTCGCATCCACAAGGAAGCCAGTCCCCGTGCCTCGTCGGGGGCTCTCGCGCCGGCGAGAGCCCGGGGCGTCGTCGGGCGGCAGCGCGGCGCCGCCGCGGCGACGCGCACGCGAGGCGGCATCGATGCTCACGACGGCCGGATTGGCCCGGGCGGCGACGTCAGCAAAACTGCTGGGAAAGCCCGCAGACACAGCAGGTGCCGACGGCGCCGCCGCGATCACGGGACGGGCGGGCGCCGACACGGCGGGACTCGGCGACATCGACCCGGTCACGACGGCGCCCACGAGCACGCCCACGGTGGCCGACAGCCCCGCCGAGACCCACGCGAAACGCCGCGTCATGCTTTCATTATAAGCGTCAGGAACGCGGACTCTTCGAGCACCGGCACGCCGAGCTGGCGCGCCTTGTCGGCCTTGCTGCCAGGCTCCGTCCCGACCACGACGTAGCGGGTCTTCTTGCTGACCGACCCGGTCACGCGACCGCCCTGCGCTTCGATCGCTGCGGCGGCCTCGTCACGACTCATGGCCTCGAGCGTGCCGGTCAGCACGAACGTCTGACCGCTGAGCGGTCCGGTCACGACCGCCCCGGCCGACACCGGTCCGGCGGTGTTGACGCCGGCGGCCACCAGACGGGCCAACAGCCGGCGGTTGGCCTCGTCCGAGAACCACTCGCCTACCGACGCGGCCACGACAGGGCCGATCTCTGGCACCTGCTGCAGCGCGTCTGGCGACTGCGCGCCAATCACCTCCAGCGAGCCGAACTGACTGGACAGCACCTGCGCCGCCCGCTCGCCGACGTGCCGGATGCCCAGCCCATAAATCAGGCGCCAGAGCTCGTTCTGACGCGAGCCGTCGATCCGCTGCACCAGGTTGGCCGCCGACTTCTTGCCCATGCGCTCGAGCGCCTCGAGCTGGCCGACCGTCAGCGCGTACAGGTCCGCCGCGTCGCGCACCAGTCCGGCGGAGACGAGCTGGTCGACGAGCGCCTCGCCGAGACCCTCGATGTCCATCGCGCCGCGTCCCGCGAAGTGCTCCAGACTGCGTCGCAGGCGCGCCGGACAGCTGTTGTTCTCGCAGCGCCACACGACTTCGCCCTCGTCGCGGCGCAACGGGCTCGCGCACACCGGGCATCCCGTGGGCATCACCCACGGCTCGCGCCGCGCAGCACCCTCGGTCACAACCGGGCCGACCACGCGCGGGATCACGTCACCGGCCTTCTCGATGATCACGGTATCGCCCTCGCGGATGTCCTTGCGCGCGAGGTCGTCGGCGTTGTGCAGCGTCGCCATCGAGATCGTCGAGCCCGCCACCATCACCGGCGCCAGCACGGCGTAGGGCGTGGCCGCGCCCGTGCGGCCCACGTTCACCCGGATCTCCGTGAGCACCGTCGTGACCTGCTCGGCGGGAAACTTGAAGGCAATGGCCCAGCGGGGGAACTTCGTCGTGACGCCGAGGCGTTCACGGTCCGCCACGTCGTTCAGCTTCACCACGACGCCGTCGGTCTCAAACGGCAGCGCCTTACGTGCCTCGTCCCAGTCCTGGCAGAACCGCCACACCGCGTCGATGCCCTCGCACCGCCGCCAGTCGGGTTCCACGGGCAGTCCCCACGCGGCCAGCCCACCGAGCAACGCGTCGTGCGTCGGCGGCACGAGCGTGGGGTCGGCCACCAGCTGGTACGTCCAGGCCCGTAACCCGCGGGTGGCCACGTGCGCGGGATCGAGGTTGCGCATCGCGCCCGCGGCGGTGTTGCGCGGGTTGGCAAAGAGCGCTTCGCCCGCCGCTTCGCGCTCTCGATTCGTGCGCGCGAAGGCCTCCTTCGGCAGGTAGACCTCGCCCCGTACCTCGATCCGGCCAGCCGGCGCGCCGCGCAACACGAGCGGCAGCGCGCGAATGGTACGCACGTTGGTCGTCACATCTTCGCCCCGCACGCCGTCGCCGCGGGTGGCACCGCGCACCAGGCGGCCATCCTCGTAGGTGAGCGCGATGCTCAGCCCGTCGATCTTGAGCTCGGCCACGTAGGTGACCGGCCCCTCGGCGCCGAGGCCCTTGCGGACGCGCTCGTCGAAGGCGCGCAGCTCGGCCTCATCGAAGGTATTGTCGAGGCTCAACATGGGCGCGGCGTGGGCCACGGTCTCGAAGCCTTCGGCGGGACGGCCGCCGACGCGCTGCGTGGGGGATTCGGGCGTGACCAGTTCGGGATGCGCGGCTTCGAGCGCCTGCAGTTCACGCATCAGGGCATCGAACTGCTGGTCCGAGATCTCGGGCGCAGGGCCCACGTAGTACAGCTCGTCGTGACGCCGGATCTCGCGCCGGAGCTCGTCGAGGCGTTGGACGGTCGTGAGCGGCACGTGCGGGCCCCGGGGCCGCGTCAGCGGTCGCGGGTGATGACGTAGTCGGCCAGCGCCATCAGCGCGTCGCG
>JANNEJ010000217.1:0-2705 GCA_031378585.1 Acidobacteriota bacterium
GCGCTTGGCCTTTTCGATGACCATCTCGGCCACCTGCACGTGGCGCTGGGCCGGCTCGTCGAACGTGGAGCTGATGACCTCGCCGCGCACCGAGCGCTGCATGTCGGTCACTTCTTCCGGCCGCTCGTCGATGAGCAGCACGATCAGGTAGATCTCGGGGTGGTTCGTGGTGATCGAATTCGCGATCGCCTGCAACACCATGGTCTTGCCGGTGCGCGGCGCCGCCACGATCAGGGCGCGCTGGCCCTTGCCCAGCGGCGTCATCAGGTCCATGACGCGCGTGGTGAGGTTCTCGGGGTCGGCCTCGAGTTTGATTTTTTCCTGGGGGTAGAGCGGCGTGAGGTTCTCGAAGAAGATGCGTTCCTTGCCCCGGGCCGGCGGCTCGAAGTTGACCGCCTCCACCTTGATGAGGGCGAAGTACCGCTCGCCTTCCTTCGGCGGCCGAATCTGGCCGGCCACCGTATCGCCCGTGTGCAGGTCGAACTTGCGAATCTGCGACGGCGACACGTAGATGTCGTCTGGACCTGCCAGGTAGTTGTAGTCGGGGGCTCGCAGGAACCCGAAGCCGTCGGGCAGCACCTCGAGCACGCCTTCCGAGAAGATCAGGCCACTCTTCTCGGCGCGCGCGCGCAGGATCTCGAAGATGAGCTCCTGCTTGCGCATGCCCGTCGCACCGGGGATGTCGAGGTCTCTCGCCACCTTGGTGAGGGCCGAGACGCTCATCTCCTTCAGCGTGGAGAGATCGAGCGTTACGGATTGGTCGGGTGGGGGGGGAGCGGCGGGCGCCTGAGCAGGCTTGCTATCAGTTTCCACAGTTCGTCCAGTCCTTCCCCAGATACCGCAGACAGCGGCAGCACGGGGCCTTGATGGTGCACTTCCAGTTCGCGGAGGTGACGTTGGCGTTCCGCCCGGGTCAACTTGTCGAGCTTCGTGGCGAGCACGGCGTGTTCCACGCCGGTGCTCTCCAGCCATTCCCAGGCCCGGCGGTCGGCGTCCAGACCTGGATGCCGGCTGTCGATGAGCATCAGGGCGCCCCGTACTGGCGAGAGCCCGTCGCGTCCTGCCCGGTTGAAATACGCATCGGCGAGCACATTGAATTCCGCCGCCGCCTCGCGCCCGCCCCGGGCGTATCCGTACCCGGGCAGATCAACGAGGTAGAACGGCGCCTCGCCTTCCCGCTGGAGCCGGTAGAAATTGGCCAGACGGGTCTTACCTGGAGCCGCACTCGTGCGGGCCACGGTGGCCTTCACGAGCGCGTTGATGAGCGTCGACTTGCCCACGTTCGACCGGCCCACAAGGGCGATTTCCGGCAGCTCCTCCTTTGGGAAGCCACCAGCGCCCGCGGCACTCGTGACAAACGCAGCTGTGACCCGTGCCAACCGTCTTAGTGCGTCACCGCGTCGGGGCCATCGCCCGCCGCGACGTCGGTATCGACCGACGGCGGAAGCGGGGTGAGCGGGCCTTCAAGCGCGAGCTTCAGCACTTCGTCCATGTTCGACACAAGATGCATCTTCATCGTGTCGAGTACGTTCTTGGGGATGTCGGCGAGATCTTTTTCGTTGTCCTTCGGCATCAGGATGGTCGTGACGCCGGCCCGATGCGCTGCCAGCACCTTTTCCTTGATCCCACCGATTGGCAGCACCTTGCCGCGCAGCGTGATCTCGCCCGTCATGGCCACTTCCCGGCGGGTCTTGATCTTCGTCAGGGCCGAAATCATGGCCGTGGCCAGCGTGATGCCGGCCGACGGGCCGTCCTTGGGGATCGCGCCTTCGGGAATGTGCACGTGCACGTCGAGACGGCGGTTGAAATCTTTCGGGATGCCGAATTCCTCGGCGCGCGACCGAATGTAGCTCATCGCGGCTTGCGCGGATTCCTGCCTCACGTCGCCGAGCTTGCCTGTGAGCGTGAGCCGGCCGCGGCCGGGCATGAGGGTGGCTTCCGTGACCAGAATCTCGCCGCCCACTTCCGTCCAGGCCAGGCCCGTGGCGACGCCCACTTCGTTCTGTTCCTCGGCCAGACTGGGACGGAACCGGGGCACGCCCAGAAACTGCGTGACCTTATCGGACGAGATCTCTTCAAACGTGCCCGGACCTTCGGTGACCACCTTGCGCGCCACCTTGCGGCACACCGAGTTGATCTCCCGTTCCAGGCTGCGCACGCCGGCTTCGCGCGTGTAGCGCTGAATCACCGCCTGCACCGAGTCACCCGTGAAGGCGATGTTCTTGTCGGTGAGGCCGTTGCCCTCGACCGCTTTCGGCACGAGGAACCGCTTGGCGATCTCGATCTTCTCGACTTCGGTGTAGCCGGCCAGCTGCAGCACTTCCATGCGGTCGCGCAGCGCCTGGGGAATGGTGTGCAGCACGTTGGCGGTGCACACGAACATCACGTTCGAGAGGTCGTACTCCACATCCAGGTAATGATCCTGGAAGGTCGAGTTCTGTTCGGGGTCGAGCACTTCGAGGAGCGCCGCCGACGGGTCGCCGCGGAAGTCCATCGACATCTTCTCGACTTCGTCGAGCAGGAAGACCGGGTTGACCGTGCCGGCCTTCTTCATCATCTGGATGATCTGGCCGGGGAAGGCGCCGATGTAGGTGCGGCGGTGGCCGCGGATCTCGGCTTCGTCCCGCACGCCGCCAAGCGACAGGCGCACGAACTTGCGGTTCATGGCGCGCGCAATCGACTTGGCCAGCGACGTCTTGCCCACG
>JANNEJ010000218.1:0-5163 GCA_031378585.1 Acidobacteriota bacterium
AGCTTGCCGGCCGCCCGTATGGGCTGCAGGCGGCCCCGCGGTGGATGCTGCACATCATGGGGCTCTTCGTGCCGGTGCTGCGCGAGAACATGGAGATGCTCTACCAGTTCGAGCACGACTACCGGTTCGACAGCAGCAAGGCCGAGCGCGCGCTGAGTCTTGCGCCCACGGTGTACCGCGCGGGCATTGCCAGCTGCGTCGCCTGAGGGGCCATTGGGAGAGACGATGGACAACGAATCGTGGACTGATGCCGGCGCCGCCGACGAGCTTGCGCAGCGTCCGGTGCAGGAGATTCTGATCGGGCGCACCAAGGTGGCGCTGACCTACAAAGACGGCACCTTCGGGGCGATTTCCGGCGTGTGCAATCACGTCGGCGGTCCGCTCGGCAAGGGCACGCTCGATGGGGACTACGTGGTGTGTCCGTGGCACTACTGGAAGTTCCACTGCCAGACGGGCATTGGCGAGCCGGGTTTCGAAGCCGACCGCGTGCCCGCCCACGACGTGCGGGTCGAGGGCGGCCGCGTGCTCGTCAGCAACGCCGCCGGGTCCAAGCGCACCCACAAGTTGCACGCGCCGCATCCCCTGGCGCGGCCGGTGCAGCGCGAAGCCGGGCCAATTCGCATTCTGGGGATCTCGACCACGGCGATGACCGATGGACATCCGCGCTACAGCACGTCGGACGCGCTGCTCGAACACGGGTTACAGGCGGCCGCCAGCCAGAGCGCCTGCGACACCCGCATCATCCGGCTACGCGACTTGCAGTTCCGCGCGTGCGAAGGGTTCTACAGCAAAGCCGCGCGCGCCTGCACCTGGCCGTGCTCGATCACGCAGATGGACGCCGACGACCAGATGGATCAGGTCTACGAGGGCCTCGTGCATTGGGCCGATGCCGTCGTGCTGGCCACGCCGATTCGCTGGGGCGGCGCGAGCAGCCTGTATTACAAGATGGCTGAGCGGATGAACTGCATCCAGAACCAGGAGACGATCGCCAACAAGCATCTGCTGCGCAACAAGGTGGCCGGGTTCATCATCACCGGCGGCCAGGACAATGTGCAGGCCGTGGCCGGGCAGCTCCTCGGCTTCTTCGCGGAAGTAGGCCTGCAGTTTCCGCAGTTCCCCTACATCGCCCATTCGCGCGGCTGGTCGGCCGAAGACATGGAGAACAACGAGCGCTACGTGCAGCAGTCGACTGTGCTGCACGAGGGCGCCGCGGCGTTGGTCGAGCGCTGTGCCGCAATGGCGAGAGGCCTCGTCGAGGCCACGGAAGGCACGATCGCATTGGTTCGCGGCGGACGCAAGGGTGCCCGGTTCGATGTGGTGCCGTAGGCCGTCAGCTCGCGCACCGTTCCTGGCGGCGTGCGCGGCCCTGTGCCTCGTCGGTCCGCGCGCAAGCGCCGGTCAGCCCGTGAGCGTGTTGCGCATCACGGTGGCGTTGATGGACGCCGAGCAGAAGGTCACGCCGGTCGCGCGCCACGTGCTGCTCGTGAGCGACAACCCGGCCAGCACCGCGCCCCGCCGCGTCGTGACGGCGCCAGATGGCACCGTCTCTGTGAAACTGCCGCCAGGAAACTACACGGTCGAATCGGACCGGCCCATGGCCTTCCAGGGCCGGGAATACCAGTGGACGCAGACGCTCGACGTGCCCGCCGGCCGCGATACCACGCTCGCGCTGACGGCAGCCAACGCCGAGGTCGGCGCGATCACCTCGGCATCTGCGACGCCCGCGTCGAGAACCGCCGACACCTCCGACGTACTCACCTTGTGGCAGGACAGCGTCGTGGCACTCTGGACGCCGACCATCCGCGCCTCCGGCTTCGTCATCGACGCACGCGGACTCGTGGCGACGAGTCAGCAGATCGTCGGCTCCGCCACAGCGGTCGAGGTGCAGCTCACACCCACCACGAAAGTACTGGGCCGCGTGCTCGCGGCGGACGCGGCCAGTGACGTGGCCATTCTGTGGATCGACCCCGTGGCGATTGGGTCGGTCAAGCCCGTGCCGCTCGGCTGCGCGCAGCCACTGAAGACCCCGCTGGTAAACGGTCAAGAGATCGTCTCGCTCGGTAGCGTGCCTGGCGGGCAGACCCGTAGCATGTCCGGCACGATCAGCCGCGTGGCGTCGCGCGCCATGCTGGCGGACTTCTCGCTCGAACACGCCAGCGTCGGGGGGCCAGTGTTTGCGGCGGCTGGTCACCTGGTCGGCCTCTCGTCACTGGTCGTCGGGAAAGAAGGCGACCCCCGCGACCAGTCCCGCGTCGTGCGCCTCGACGCGGTGTGCGACGTGGTCGCGTCGACAGAGAAGATGCTGAGCGGTGCTGCGCCGCCCCGTGGCACGCCGCTGCCCGGTGAGCCCGCGCAGACGATGCCGGCCGACGTGCTCGAGAGCGCGGCAAAACTCCGCGTGGGCAGCCTGAGTCCCTATCGCACGGCCTCGTCCGGGTTCGACGTGGCTTTCATCACGCCGGTGGTGGCCTACGCCGGGCAGCGGTCGATGGACTTCGCCAACTGGTCCGACTACGTGGCCGATTCTCCGTCAGTGCTGCTCGTACGAGTGACGCCGAAGCAAGTGGAGAAACTGTGGACCAGGGTGGCGCGCGGCGTCGCGATGACGCAGGGCATCGCGCTGCCTCCCATCAAGAGCTTCAAATCGGGGTTCGGGCGTCTGCGGGCGTTCTGCGGCGATGCCGAGGTCACACCCATCCACCCGTTTCTGCTCGAACGGCGGATCTCCGAGACCGACGCCGTCTACGAAGGGCTCTACGTGTTCGATCCAGACGCGCTCGGGCCGTCGTGCGGCACCGTCAGGCTCGATCTGTATTCAGACAAGGATCCCGCCGCGGCGGATCCGGTGCTGGTCGATCCGAAGGTGCTGCAGCAGATCTGGCAGGACTTCGCGCCGTATCGCGAGTTGAAGTAACGGCGCGAGGGGCGTCCTCGAGGAGCGCGCTGACGACGAGGCGCCGCCGCTGGGTGCGCTAGAACAGGATCCGCAGACCCAGCTGGATCTCGCGCGGGGCCCGCGTGTCGAGGAGCTGGCCGAAGGTGTCGTTGGCCACCGTGCAACTCGTCACGCTCGTGGTGCACGTGTTGTCGAGCCCATTGGCGGCCGGGTCGGCGAGCCACTGGCGCTGGTTGAAGGCGTTGATGACGTCGGCGCGCAGCTGCATGCGCACGCGGCTGGTGGGATAGAAGTTCTTCGACAGCGTGATGTCCCACTGGTGGCGACCCGCCTGCCGGAATGGCGCGCGCCCCGAGTTGCCGAAGGTGCCGTCGGCGGGTGGAGCAAAAGCCGCCGGGTTGAACCAGAAAGCCCGGCCGTTCAGTTGTTGATTGCCGGCGTCGATGTCGCCCACGAGGTCGGCGAAGCCGCCGCGCCGGAAGTTGTTGTTGAGCACGCTGACGCGCGGCACCGGCTGTCCCGAGGTGATGTTGACGATGCCGGCCACCTGCCAGCCGCCGGCCACCGCCCGCGCGAGGGCCGGGCCGGTGCGGAAGAACGGCAGCTCATACACGTATGAGGCGTTGAAGATGTGTCGGCGGTCGGTGCGTGCATCGGCGTAGTCGGCACCTGGATCCAGCGGGTTCTGCGGGATGTCGATGGCGTCGCGGTCGTTGGTCGAATCCGTCTGGTTGCGGCTCAGCGTGTAGTTCAGCGTGAGCAGGCCACCCTCGCGCCCACCCTCGAGCCGGAACGACGTGAGCAGCCCGTGGTATCGGCTGCGCGCCGTCGTCTCACGCATCGTGATGGCGCCAAACGATCGGTACGGGCGCGCCGGGTTCACGGCGCCGGCGACTGTGTCCTGCAACGCGACGACAGCTGCCGGCTGCGGATAGTTGATATCGGTCGGACGGATGAGATTGTCCCCGCGGGTACCCACATACGACACGTCGGCCACGGCGCGGCTCCACAGCCGGTGCGTCATGCCCACGTTCCACTGCTGGGTGCGCGGGTTCTTGAAGTCGGTCCCGGTCGCAATGATGGTCCGCACGCCGGTCGTCGACGGCGTCTGGCCGACCGCGGGGTTCGAGAGCCGCGGGGCGGTGAAGGTGACGTTGTTCACGATCGGCGGTGTCGTGAACGCGTTCTGCTCGATGGCGCCCACGAGCGGCTGGTCGTAGTAGATGCCGTAGGCGCTGCGGACGATGGTGCGGCCGTCGCTCTTCGGGTCCCACGACACGCCGATGCGCGGCTGGATGCTGCCTTTCTGGAATTCGTAGATGCCGTCGCCGTAGGGTGAGTTCACGCCGCCCTGGATGACTCCGACGAGCAGGTCGCCGGTCGTCCGATCGATGAGCGTGCCGGTGGCGTTGGCGAACCGGGGTGCGGACGCCGCGCTGTAGCGCGTCGGATCGAACGTGACGAGCTGGTTGTTCTTGTCGGTGATGGGCGGGTAGAGCGAGTAGCGCACGCCCAGATCGAGCGTGGCGTTCGAGCGGAACCGCCAGGAGTCCTGCGCGTAGAACTCGAAGCGGTTGAAGCGCAGGTTGAGGTCGATGTCGCGCTCGGCTTCGGTGTAGGCACAGGCCAGGCACGCGCCGCTGGCGTTACCCGTCAGGAACGCCTGGAACGCCGTGAGGCCGCCGGTGGTGGCCACAAACGCGTAGTTGCCCTGGCTCGCACTGGCGGCGTTCTCGTTCTTCTGTTCGAAGGTCGCAAGGCCGCCGGCCTTGATCGCGTGATTACCGCGCTGCCACGTGAAGTTGTCGGTGAAGGTGTGGTTCAGGTACTGTATGCGGTAGAGCTGCGCTGCGCCGATCGTGCCAAGGCCGGTGACCGACACGAAGGGCAGCAGGCCGCCGGCATTGTCGGGGAACACCTCCGGAATCGTCAGACCGTAGTCGGCGCGCAGGTTCTTGACGTCGTCTGGATTGCGCGACTGGATGTTGTTGCCAGAAAACTGATACCGGAATTCGTTGAGCTTCGTGGCGCCGATCACGGTCTTGGCGCCGAGCGACAGTACCTGGCCCGGCACCTTGGTGTCGGTGGCGGCCACGCCCGGAATCGTGTTGGTGCCCTGGAAGAGCCCCTGGAGTTCACGCGTCTCGCTCAGATCGTGCGTGTAGCGGCCGGTGAAGCGCCAGCGCGGACTGACGTCGTAGTCGACGCGCACCACTTCCTGGCGGGTGTTGTTGATGTTCGGCGCCGTGAGCTGATAGCGGGCCGGC
>JANNEJ010000219.1:0-2084 GCA_031378585.1 Acidobacteriota bacterium
ATCGACATTGCGAAAGCCAAAGTCGACCGGCGTAAACTGCGCATTCAGCGGGTGTTGCTGGGTCTGCGCCAAGGTGCCTGACCAAAATGCATCAAAGTCGGCAGGTTCCTGCCGGTCGGGCAAATACGTCTTGAGTTGATCCAACGGTAAATCAAAGTAAGCCATATGGCGAGTGTACTCAGACCCGCCATCGCGTCCAATGTTCTAAATCTTAGGACTTACGCGAATCGCAACTTTTGCACTGTCATTCCGAGCGTAGCGAGGAATCTCGTTCGCAAAGTAAGCCAGAACGAGATGTCGCGCGTAGCTTGCCCTGAGCCTAGCCTAAGGGCTCGACATGACAGTGCGTAAGAACCTATCTCTAAACCCTGATCCGACGGCATCCTTCGACTTCGCTCAGGATGCTTACGTGCCAGTTTAGAGATAGGTGCTAAAAAAAGACCTGCCGGTTTAACCAGGCAGGTCCTTGATACAAACTAGTCGTCGTAGCGTTCGCGATCGCCGCCACGGCCACCCCCACTGCCGCCGACGTCGACGACGAATCGCCGTCGTCGGCGCAGCACGCGACGAGGATCGACGCGGCGGCCGCTAGGGCTAGGCCATGATGCGCACGACGACCACCGTCTGGTCGTCGGTCTGCAGCGCATGCCCCCGGAACTCGGTCATCGCCTCGAAGATCCGCTCGGTGATGACCGCGGCCGGCTGGTCGCGGTTGGCGCGCACGACCTCTGCGATGCGGCCCGATCCGAACTCGTCACCGGATTCATTGAAGGTCTCAGAGATGCCGTCGGTGCAGAACGCGAACACGTCGCCAAGCTGTGCCGGCACGACCAGCTCGTCGTAGGTCGTCGTGCCAAACGACCCGAGTGGCACGCCGGGCAGTTCGAGCTGTCCGCACTCGGTGCCATCGGCCGAGCAGCGTACCGGGAACGGCAGGCCCGAGTTGGCCATCGTGAGCGTGTGCCGCCGCAGGTCGAACTGCGCGTAGCAGAGCGTGCAGTAGTACTCCTCGAGCTGCCGCTCGTGCAGGATGCGGTTGATCGATGTCAGGATCGCGGCCGGGCCCTGGACCAGGCGGTCCTGCGCGAACCTGCGGCGGAACGTGCGGCCCCGCACGACCTCGGCGGCAAACACGCTGTAGAGCGCCGCCGGCACACCCTTTCCCGACACGTCGCCGACGACCACGATGAATTGATTGGGTTCAGGTGCCAGGAAGTCGTACAAGTCGCCGCCGAGCTCGCGCGCGGGCTCGAACCGCCACGACACGTCCACCGCGCGCAGGCGCTTCGGCAGTTCCTGGGGTAGAAGCGCTACCTGCACCCGCTGGGCGAAGCGCAGCTCCTTCTCGATGCGCTCCTCGTTGGCGCGCACCGTTTCCCACAGCCGGGCATTCTCGATGGCCACCGCGGCTTCCGACGCCAGCAGCGTCAGCAACTCGACGTGACGCTTCGAGAACGCGTTCAGTTCCGGACTCTCGAGGTCGAAGGCGCCGATGCACCGGTCCTTCACGAGCAGCGGCACCACGAGCTCCGACTTCGCGTCGGCCACGGCGTTGATGTAGCGCGCGTCCTGCGACACGTCGGGCACGAGCACGACTTGCTTGTGCTGCACGGCGTACCCGAGCAGACCCTCGCCGAGCGGCACGGCAGCGCTGGCGGAGCCCTCGCCGTAGCTGATTGCCACTTTGAACTCGACCATGCCCGTCGCGTCGTTGACGAGCGCGATGCCGAAGGTGCGGTAGTCGATGACCCGCTTCACGAGATGCGCCACGCGCGTCAGCAGTTCTTCGAGGTCGAGAATCGCGCTCATCTCGCGACCGACCTCGGCCAGCATCTCCATCGTCTCGGAGTACGCGCGTTCCGACTCGAAGAGGCGCGCGTTCACGATCGCCTGCGCAACGGCAGACCCGAAGGCGCGGAGCATCGACTCGTCGGTGTCGTCAAACGCGATTTTCTCGTTGCTGAGCAGATTCAGCGCGCCAATAGCCTTGCCCTTGTGGCGCAGCGGCACGACCAGCGTGGACTGCGCACCGGGTACCACGCTGATGTAGCGCGGGTCCTCGCTGACGTCGTTGATCAGGATCG
>JANNEJ010000253.1:0-2938 GCA_031378585.1 Acidobacteriota bacterium
CCCTGCGCGATCGTTACGAGTACGTCGTCATCGACTGCCCCCCGTCGCTCGGCTTGCTCACCTTGAACGGCCTGGTTGCCGCCGACAGCGTGCTCATCCCGCTGCACTGCGAGTTCTTCGCACTCGAAGGCCTGGCCGACCTGGTGGGCACGATGCGTCGCGTGCGAGCGGCCTACAATCCGACCCTCGACATCGAGGGCGTACTGCTGACCATGTACGACGAGCGCACCAACCTGGGCCAGCAGGTCGCGCGCGACGTGCGCGACTTCTTCAAGGAGAAGGTGTTCACCACCGTGATCCCGCGCAACGTACGCCTTGGCGAAGCGCCGAGTCACGGCTTGCCCGGGGTGGTCTACGACGCGAAGTCGCGCGGCGCAGAAGCGTACCTGGCGCTGGCGCGCGAAGTCATCGATCGCAACGCGCCGCCAACGGCCGCCTGATCCGCGCATCCTGGAGCCACACATGGACAAACGCCCTGCTCTCGGCAAAGGCCTGAGCGCGCTCATTCCCGACGTGCCCGCCTCGGCCACCAACCGTTCGCCCGTGGAGCTTGACGTCGACCTGCTCGAGCCGAGCGAGTTCCAGCCGCGCTTGCACATGGACGATGCCGCGCTCGACGAGCTTGCCCGCTCGATTCGAACCAGCGGCGTGATCCAGCCAATCGTGGTGCGCCGCGTGGCGCCTGACCGCTACCAGATCATCGCCGGCGAACGACGGTGGCGCGCGTCGCAGCGCGCCGGCCTCGCGACGGTGCCGGTCGTCGTGAAGGACACGTCGACCACCAGCCGCGCACAGCTGCTCGAGTGGGCGCTCGTCGAGAACCTGCAGCGCGAAGACCTGAACCCCATCGAAGAGGCCTCGGCGTATCAGCGACTGGTGCAGGAGTTCAACCTGACCCACGAAGAGATCGCAACGCGCATCGGCAAGGACCGATCGAGCGTGGCCAACACCATCCGCTTATTGAAGCTCTCGGTGGAAGTCCGCGCCGACGTGTCGAGCAAGGCGCTGTCAATGGGGCATGCGCGTGCGCTCGTCGCGCTGCCGTCCGAGGCAGACCAGCGACGCATCTCGCGCGAGGTAGTCGCGCGCGGGTTGTCGGTCCGCGAAACCGAAGCGCTTGTGAAGAAAGTCATCGGCGCCGGTCAGACGACACCAGCGGCGGAGCCAAAGAAGAAAGACGCAGACACCCGGGCCGCCGAAGAGGCGCTGCACACCGCCGTTGGCGCACCGGTCGAGATCGTGCGACGCGGTAAGGGGGGCAGCGTCGTGATCGCGTTTTCGTCCGAGACCGAGCTGCAGCGCATTTTTGACTATCTGACCGACGAACGCCGCTAGTTGCCCATCAGTCATTCATAGCGAGGGATTCGCCCGTGCCGATTCGATCCTTCCGACGCTGGTTGCTCACACCGCCCTGGCTGGCCCTGCTCAGTGCCACCGCCCTGCTTACTGCCGCCCAAGACCGGCCTGGCGGCACCGCCGCCGGAGAGTGGCCCACCTACGGCGGCGACTTAGCCAGCACGAAGTACTCGCCGCTCTCAGAGATCACCGGCGACAACGTCTCTCGCCTTCGCGTCGCGTGGAGCACGCCTTCGCCCGATGCGCACCTGAGCGTCACGACGGCCGGCGGCGGTGAATGGAGCGGCCAACCGGCCGACGTCTTTGCCGAGCTGACGCGCCTCGACCCGCAGCGCTGGCGCGACAGCGACTCGCCCATCATCAGCAACTTCAAAGCCACGCCGCTCATGGTGGGAGGCGTGCTCTACCTGAACACACCGACCTCGGTGGGCGCGGCATTCGACGGCGCCACCGGGCGTCAGCGCTGGGTGTTCAATCCCAAGAGCTACGAGGCCGGCACGACGACGATGACTGCGCGCTGGAACCAGCGCGGCGTCGCCTATTGGCGCGACGGCAACGAGGCGCGCGTGTACTGGGGCACGGGCGACGGCTATCTCGTGGCCGTCGATGCCGTGACCGGCCGTCCCGCGGCGGACTTCGGCGTGAACGGCCGCGTCGACCTGATGGCCGGCCTGCCGCGCGCGGCTCGCGGCTCGCGCGACTACTTGAACGCGCTGACCTATTCGGTGCAATCACCGCCCATCGTCGTGGGCAACGTCGTCATTACCCCGGCGTCGATTTCGTCACTCGTCGTCGCCAAGGAACAGATCCCCGGCTGGGTGCGCGGGCACGATGCCCGCACCGGGCGGCTCTTGTGGACGTTCCACACCGTGCCGCAGCCGGGCGAACCTGGCCACGACTCGTGGGTCGGCGACTCCTGGCGCGATGCCGGCAAGGTCACGGTCTGGACCGCGATGAGCGCCGACGAGGACCTGGGCTACGTCTATCTGCCAACGAACACGACCGCGCCGGACTACTACGGAGGCCATCGGCCCGGCGACAACCGGCACGCGGAGAGCCTGCTCTGCCTCGAGGCCAAGACGGGTCGCCTCGTGTGGAGCTTTCAGACAGTGCACCATGGCCTCTGGGACTACGACAACCCGGCGGCGCCGAATCTGGTTGACCTGACGGTGAACGGTGCGACCGTGAAGGCCGTGGCGCAAATCACGAAGCAGGGCTTCGTCTACACCTTCAACCGCGTCACCGGTGCGCCGATCTGGCCCATCGAAGAACGTGCGGTCGCGGCCTCTGACGTACCGGGCGAGCGCGCCTCGCGCACGCAGCCCGTGCCGACCAGGCCCGCGCCGTTCGAGTACCAGGGCGTGTTGGTTGACGACCTGGCCGACTTCACGCCAGAGATCCGCGCGCAGGCGATCGCCGCCATCAAGGACTTCAAGACTGGGCCCCTCTTCACCCCGCCCTCGCTGCAAGGCACTATCAACCGGCCTGGATCGGTGGGCGGCGCCAATTGGAGTGGGGCGGCTTTCGACCCCGAGACCGGCACGCTCTACGTGCCGTCGCGCAACGCCTTCAGTGTGATTAC
>JANNEJ010000298.1:0-3143 GCA_031378585.1 Acidobacteriota bacterium
CCCCGACGAACACGCGGCCGTGGAGCGCGCCACGCCGCTCGGGCGTTGGGGCGGTGAGGCCGAGATTGCCAAGACGGTGGTGTTCCTGTGCCAGAGCGACTTCATGACCGGCGAAACCCTCCGCGTCGACGGCGGCCGGCACCTGAAGTAGCGGAGCGCAGCCGACTGGCGCACTGGCCCGACTATTCGACGACGAAGGCCGACTGGCCCGACCGGGCGATCTCGTGGCCGCGCTGCTGGCCAGACACCGACCAGAAGTAGGTGCCGGGCTCCAGGTCGAGCCCGGCCGGCCGGGCAATCGACGTTCCGGTGATCCCCTCGTCGCGCCACATGAGCCGGTCCACCTCGCTCCAGACGCCAATGGCGTAGGTCTCGACGCCGGGTGCCGCGGTCCACACGAACGTGTCGGGTCGTGGACCCACGAAATCGCGGCGTGGCGTCACGTGATCGATGGCCAGGATCTGCTGCGTCTGGACCGGAGCGTCGCCGTCGGCCGTCTTTCCGCTGGCGCCCGAGCCGTCGGCCTGAGATGGGGCGGCGCACGCGAGCGCGACTCCTGACCAGCTCACGGCGAGCAGCTGCCGGGCAAACGCCCGGCGGCTGGGTCGCCCGCTTGTCGTCATCGCGTCGCCGTGGATTTCAGCGTGACCTTCTGCACACGCCAGTTGGTCATCTCGCCGATGAGCAGCTCGTTTTCGTTGCGGCAGTCGATCGAATTGGCCAGTCCGAACTCTTTCGGCAGCTTGCCGGCGCTGCCGAACTTGCCGACGACCGTGCCGTCGAGCCGCACCTTGAAGATCGTGGCGTCGTCCATGCCGTCGGTATCGCCCGCGTGCGAGATATAGAGATACTGCGTGGCGCCGCGGGTGATGCACATCGTGAGCGGCGTGCCGATGTTGCCGAACTCCGACTGGAACTTGCCGTTGGCGTCGAACACCTGCACGCGTTTGTTGCCGGTGTCGGCGACATAGACGCTGCCACGCGCGTCGATGGCAATCGCCTTCACGCCGCGGAACTCGCCGGGCGCGCTGCCCGTAGCGCCCCACTGCGCGAGGAAGCGACCGTCTTTGTCGAACTTCGCGACCCGGTTGTTCGCGCCGAGCCCGTCGGTGATGTAGATGTTACCGGCGCCGTCCCACGCCACGTCGGTCGGCCGATTGAACGTGGACCCCGGGGTGCCTTCGCCGGGCCGCCGCGCCGCCCCACCGCCCTGTCCGCCACCGCCACCGGGCCCGCCGCCACCGGGGGCCCCTTCGGGCCGGGGCGCCGCCGGACGCACGATCATCGTCTCGGGCTTGCGGCCGAGCACGAGCGCCACGCGGCCCTCGCTGTCGAACTTCACGACCTGGCTGGCGCCGGCGTCGATGGTCCACACGTTGTCTTGCGGATCCACGCGCAGGCCGATTGCCGCGTTGAAACCGTAGACGTCCTGGCCCAGTTCGCGCACGAACTTGCCGGTCGCATCGAACTGATAGAGCCGCGATCCGTTGCGATAGAACGTGCGGTTGTCGCCGAGCGTGGCGTAGGGATGGCCGGTGCGGGTGTAGACGAAGATCTGCCCCTTGGAATTCGCGCCGACGCCGCCCACCTCGCCCACGAGTGAATCGAGGGGCGCGCGTAACAGGTCCGCGTTGGTGTCGAAGCTGATATCCGGCACGCCGTTCTGTGCCAGCACGGCGGCGCCGCTGGTGATGAGGGCCGCGGCAACAAGACTGAAGATTCGGTTCATGATGGCCTCCTTAGCGGGCGCTCGACGTGGCCATCGGCTTCAGCAGGATCTTCTGCGAACGCCAGTTGTTGATCTCGGCCGTGTAGATGATGTTCGGGTCGCGGCAGTCCATCTGATGGATGGTCGAGAACTCGCCGGCGGCTTTGCCGGCGCGGCCGAACTTGCCCACGATCGTGCCGTCGAGTTCCATCTTGTAGACCTCGCCGGTGAACTCCGCGCCCGCGGCCGGCGCGCTGTCCTGCCACGAGTTCGACGAGTAGAGGTACTGCTTGCCGGGGTTCTTCGGTCCGGGTCCGCCCGAGACACACACCGCCCAGGGGTTGCCCACGTTGGGGTAGTTGGCCTTCCAGTTGAGGTCGTTGTCGAGCACCTGCACGCGCGCGTTGCCGCGGTCGCCCACGTAGACGTTGCCCTGGAAGTCGGTGGCGATTGAATGCGGCGTGTTGAACTCGAGGTTGCCCGTGCCGCGCTTGCCCACGGCCTTGACGAAGCGGCCGTTCTTGTCGAACTTCACGACGCGCGCGTCGAAGTAGCCGTCAGAGACGAAGATGTTGCCCTGCTGGTCCCACGCCACGTCGGTCTGGCGGCCGAAACGGTACTTCTCGTTCCGCCCGTGATAGGTGCCGTTGCCCGGCATGTTGAGGATCGACTGAATCGGGTCTTCACGGCGGCCGATGGTCATCAGCACGCGGCCCTCGGGGCTGAACTTGATCAGCATGTCGGTGCCTTCGTCGACCGCCCAGATGTTGTCCTGCGCATCGACCCGCACCGAGTGCGCAAAGGCAAAGCCGTAGTTGTTGCGGCCGATCTCGCGGATGAACTGACCCGCGGGCGAGTACTCGAAGAGCCGCGTCTCATTGGCGCGGTGGTAGATGTAGATGTTGCCCTTCGAGTTGGTCGAGATCCCCATGTTCTCGCCGGTGTAGATGCCGGGCGGGTTCTTGAAGAAGTTCGGCACCGCTTCGTGCGGGATGACCGGCACGTTGGTAGCCGTGGCGCGCGTTTGTGCGGAGAGCGGCAGCAGGGTGAGCGAGGCGGCGCCAACCAGCGCGGCCACGAGCGGAACAGTCGAGAGCAGGCGCTTCATGGGCGCAATCCTCCAGGAACCGCAGCCAGATCGTCGAGCTGGGGTGCAGCGACTGTATCCGAGCGGCGCGGGCCTGGGCAAGGACCGATCTGGATCGGCGATCTCGCCCCGCGTTGGGAGTAGGATGCCGTCATGCCAACCGCCTGGGACCCCGCCGTCCGTGCCTCACTCGTCACCCGCGCCCGCACGCTGACGCCGCAGCACACGGCCACATGGGGCAAGTTCAGCGGCGCGGCCATGATGGCGCACCTGAACGACGCCCTGCGCATGGCCGTCGGCGATCTGCCGGTCGCAGGCAAAGCGCCGTCGTTCCTGAAGTGGCCGCCC
>JANNEJ010000318.1:0-5243 GCA_031378585.1 Acidobacteriota bacterium
GCTCGTCGGCTCAACTTCGGTCCGGCCTGTCGGGACGTCCTGCCGCGGAGTGAACCGCGCCCGAGACCAAGGAGGACCGCCAGAACGGCCGGTCCTCAGATTTCGCCGCCGGACCCCTCCCCACCCGCGAGCCGCCGCCACACTCCGCGGTGCGAGACATGAGGGCCCAGGTCGCGCGCGGAACAGGCGGTCGCTGGCTACCCGCGTTTACGCCATTCGATGACCTGTTGCAGGAATGACCGATCGATCGCATCCTGCGGGCGGTAGGTGTCCTTCGTCCGAACGAGGGCAGCGGGGCTGGCGACCGGCACTCGGACGCCGGCCAGGTCGTGCCACTCCATGTCGACGGCCACATCCGCGTACGACAATCCGCACGCCCGTCCCATCAAGTCGATGATCACTTCGTCGATCACGCGAACGACGGTATAGGTCCGAACGTCGTCGTCGGCCACGTCGGCGGCGGCATTGTCTGCGAGGGTCGCAAGACCCTGCTTCACCCGAGCGATGTTCTCGGGTGCGTCATCCACCAGCAGGTCGAGGTCTTTGGTGAAGCGGCTCGCGCCATACGCCAGGACGGCAAAGCCGCCGATCAGCACGTAGCGCGCGCCGGAGTCGTTCAGGGCGCGGCAGATGCGGACGAGGTCTTCCGGCTCGGGCGCTCGTGCGTACGCAGCAGCATCCTGGTCATCCACGCATCGGCCTCGTCGAAACTCGAAAAACGATAGACCCCGCAGGGGACCAGGCGCGCCGTGCCGCGAACCAGCGCGGCCGTTCTCGCCAGCGCGCCCTGGTCGGCCATAGACGACGTGTCGATCTGGCGGGTGCCGACGACCTTCATGGCCCCATTATGGCACCAGGAGGTGCGACTTCCCCTTGCCGCCCTCGCCGCCATCCTCAGCGCTTCAGCGACGGCGCGTACGGGCCCCTATCCGGGTCGGCCACGAAATCCATTCGCTATACTGCGGCCGTGGACACGACCAGCTTGCCTGGAGCCGACCTCGTCGAGCAGGGCCTGCGCGACCTCGCGGCCGGGCGCGAAACGGAGGCGGCACTTCTCGTCCTGATCGGCGAGCCGCGCCTGCGCCGGTTGGGTCTCGTCGTGTCCGAGCCTCCGGCGGAATGGTCCGCCACGCCGCGCGATCCGTCACCCGAGCACCGGCTCTACGCCCTGTTGGCGGGCTCGGATACCGATTCCGCGCACTCGCGCTACAACGCGCTCATCCGCACGCTCGTGAGCTTCGAACGGGCCGCTGAATGCGTGAGCTGACCGACGCCGCCCGCCTGCGACAGTTCATGCGCCTGCTCGGCCAGAGAACTCGGGCGAGCGGACGCGTGTATCTGGTCGGCGGCGCCTGTGCCGTGTGGCTCGACTGGCGCCCCACGACGCTCGACATCGATCTGGACCTCGATCCCGGACTCGACGCGCTGCTCCGCGAGATTCCGGCGATCAAAGAAGAACTGCACGTCAACGTCGAACTGGCGTCGCCCGCGCATTTCATTCCGGAGCTACCGGGCTGGCGCGACCGCAGCCCGTTTGTCATCCGCGAAGGGTCGATCGACTTCCACCACTACGACTTCCATGCGCAGGCCCTCGCGAAGATCGAACGCGCCCACGCGCGCGATGTCGCGGACGTGCGCGAGATGGCGGCGCGCGGCCTCATCGAGCCGGCCCGCCTGCTGGTCTTCTTCGAGCAGATCGCACCAGGCCTCTACCGCTATCCCGCCATCGACCCGGCGTCGTTCCGGCGCGCCGTCGAGCAGACGGTCCAGTCGCTCGAGGGCTGAGGTCCGCGGCTACAACACGGACAGTTTCTCCGCGCAGTAGGCATTCAGGCTCTTGCCGGCCGCTCGGGCCTTGAGCGCCAGCGCCTGGTGTACCGGTGCCGGCACGCGAAGCAGGAACCGACCGCTGTATTCGGCGGTCCGTTCGGCCGCAGGCAACGCCACACCTTCCTTGTCCGCGAGCCGGATCCAGTCGTCCACGATGCGCTTCAACTGCCGGAGCACGTTCGCCTCCGTCGCTCCGTGACAGCAGCGGCCGATGAGCGGCGGTGCGCTGCCCACGAAGCACCGGTCCTCTGGGCTCCACTCGACGACCCGCAGGTACTCGCGCCCAGTGGTCTTCTTTCCACGTGTCATGTCCGACCTCCCCGTGCTGCGCGGGCGGCAAGGTGACCCTGTAGACGCTGAGGCGGTGCCGGGGGTGAGCGCCAACCGCTGACTGATGGGCGAAGGGCTGCGAACGGGACAAGTCATCGATAGATACGTTCTGGCGCTATAATCTCAACCACGTCATGAGCATCAAGGTCTCCTACAAAGACGGTGTCTTCGCACCGCTCGAGAAGGTCGAGGGGGCAAGGCAGGGCACCATCTACACGGTGTTCTCCGACGAGGAGCTTCGCGACATCCGCGAGACGGTTGGCTGGTTGAAAGCTGCCGAAGAGAGCTTCGATTTCTGGAACAACCCGGCCGATGCCGTCTACGACACGCTATAGGCGCGGCGACATCGTTCTCGTTCCCTTCCCATTCACCGACCTCACGTCCTCCAAGAGGCGGCCTGCGCTGGTGGTCTCGCCTGATTCGTTCAATCAGGCGATGCAGGATGTGGTGCTCGCGGCGATCACGTCGCAGGGTGTCGAGGATGGCGCGCTCACCATTGAGCCAAGCGACTGCATCGATGGCATCCTTCCGAAGAAGTCGATCGTGAAGCCGGCGAAACTCTTCACGATGCACACCACGCTGGTCGTCAAGAAGCTCTGCACGCTTCGAGACGACAAGCTGTCGGTGGTGTTGACCGACCTGCGACAGTTCTTCGCGTAAACCCTTCCCTGCCGACCGCGTTGCCGAGACCGGCGCCTCCTGACTCGGCTGACACCGGTCGTCACACCAGGCCTACGGCGCTCCTCAGCGCTTCAGCGCCTGCGCGTAGTTGAGCACGACCGTGATCGACGGCGTCGAAGCGGTGCCCTTCTCCTCCTCCGCGGTCGTGAGCACGAGGAAGCGCTGCGCATCGGGCGAGACGCCGAATCGGTCGGGATCATCCGGCGCGCGGTCGGGCAGCGGCATCTCGAACAGCACCCGCGGCGTGCCGGCCTTGAACGTCGCCCCCAGCTCGACGTCCACCGCCATCATCCTGTTGCCGCTCTTGTAGAACAGTTCCCGGCCGTTCGGGGCCCACATCCCCTGCCCGCCGCCGTCGGTGGAGATCTGCCACTTGCCGCCCCCCAGGGGATACGACTGGACGTAGACCTCAAAGCGGCCCGTCTCGTTGCTGCGGTACGAGAACCACCGGCCGTCTGGTGCAAACCGGGCTTCACGCTCCGCCGCGCTGGTCGTCAGCGTCGGCTGGAAGACGCCCTCGGCGTCACGCACGACCACGTTCTGGCCACTCTGGATCGCCAGCAGCCGGCCGTCCGGCGACCACGACGTGGCCACCTTCGAGCCCGGCAAGTGCGCGTCGGTGACGAGCGGCTCCGCGGGGCCGCTCCCGTCCGCACCCGCAGGAGGGGTCCCACCAAGCCTGCCTCGGCGTTCGCAAAGGTCAGGAACGTCCCATCACGCGTCCAGATGGGCAAGCTGTCGGACCGGCCGTCGAACGTGCGCTTGCCGAGCGTCCCGCGGGCGATGTCATACACCCATAGGTGGGCCCCGGTCGTGTCGCGCACGACCAGGACAATCTGCCGGCCGTCGGGCGAGAGCGCGGGGCTGTCATAGACCCCGGGCGCCAGCGCCAGCGGCGTGACGGCCCCCCGGCGATCCACCCAGACCAGCCGACGATTGGTCCCGGCCTGGCCGGTGGCGTAGACCAACGCCCCGGTGTGCGACACCGAAAACCCAGCAACACCAGAAGGCGCTAACTGCGCGAGGTCTTCCGCAACGGGCGCCGGGTCGCCCGCCAGTCGGAGCCCCGCCGTGTCGAAGGGTTGGCGCATCAGCGTGGTCCCGCGGAGGAACAGCAACGCCCCGGGGGGCCCGTACGCCGCCCAGTTGTCGGTCGACACGAGCCACGTGCTCGTCGTCGATCCCAGCGACGTGACGAACACGCCATTCGCGCCCGAGCCCACGCTCGCCGAGACTTGGCTGTAGTACAAGAAATGCTCGCCGTCGGGGAGGAACTGCGGAAAGCGATGCGAGGGAGCTTTGGTCGCCGGATCGAGGACGGTCGCCGGCGCAGGCGTCCCGCCCGCAGCCGACACCTGCTGCAACCCGCCGTCGATGCTGGGTGCAAACACGATCACGCCCTTGCTGCTCCATGCCCCGCCCCGCCCCGCCGGCGCGTCGCAGATCGTCACGGCGAGTCCGCTCGCAAGGTCGATCTTCCTGAGTTTGCCGCCTGCGAAGAAGCCGACGCTCTTGCTGTCGGGCGACCAGAACGGGTACGTCGCGCCCTCGGTCGCCGGAAGACGCTGCGCCGCCAGGGCCTCGAGCGGCCGCACGTAGAGCGCGGCGCCACCGCCGCCAGCCGCAGTTCCCGCAAACACCACGCGCGTCCCGTCAGGCGAGATCATCGGCGCGCTCGTCGTCAGCGTGACGCCGTCCGGCGGGGCGATGGTGAAGCGCGTCACGGCCGGCTCGGGCGGCGGCGTTTGTCGCAGATACCGCAGCGCCGGCACGGCCATCGCGGCCATCCCCAGCACGGCGACTGAGGCGACCGTCCACGCCACGCGTCCTCGATGCGCGGCTGTCGCGACTGAGGTGACGGATGTCGCGGCCGTCGCCGCGACCGTCGGCGCGAGGCTCGCGGCCTTCTCCAGCACGAAGAGCGCCGTGGAGATGTCCGCGACCCGCCGCCGGGGATCCTTGACCAGGCAACTCTGCAGCAGCGTGCGCACCGGCGCGGGCACGTCCGCCGGCAGCGCGCTGTAATTCGGCTCGAGGCGCACGACCGCGCCCAGCACCTCGGTCGTGTCCTCGCCGTCAAACGCCCGCGTCCCCGTGAGCATCTCGAACAGCACGACGCCAAACGCCCAGATGTCGGCGCGCTTGTCCACCGGCTTGCCACGCGCCTGCTCGGGCGCCATATAGGCCGCGGTGCCGAGGATCATGCCGGCCTGCGTCATCGCCGGCGTGGTGATCGTGGGCGAGTTCTCCGCCGACGCACTCGCGGCATGCGCGTCGAGCGCTTTGGCGAGGCCGAAGTCGAGCACCTTCACCGTGCCATCCGCGCGCACCTTGATGTTGGCGGGCTTCAGGTCGCGGTGGACGATCCCCTGCGCATGCGCGGCTTCGAGTGCTTCCGCGCT
>JANNEJ010000326.1:0-1533 GCA_031378585.1 Acidobacteriota bacterium
CGCTACGAGCGCGAGCTGAAGCTGCAGGCCGCCGAGCTGAACGACTATTTCCTGCTGCTCTGCTACATGGAGGTCGTCGGGCTGCCCAATCCCGCGGCGTTCTACCTGCTCGAGGTGTATCCACACCTGCTCGACCAGTTCCACCTGTGGCACCGCCGCATGGGCATGGACCGGTCGCCGCTTGGTAGCCTGCCATGCTGCTAGACGTCGAGACGCCCGCGATGAAGGGGCTGCTCAATCGCGAGGTGCTCTTCTTTGGCGGCAAGGGCGGGGTGGGTAAGACCACCTGCGCGGCCGCCATGGCGCTGGCCGCGAGCCGCCTGGGCCGCAAGGTGCTGCTCGTGTCGACCGACCCGGCGCATTCCACCTCCGACATCTTCGAGCGGCCGATCGGACCCGACCCCGTGGAACTGCAAGCGGGGCTCTGGGGGCTCGAGATCGACGCCGCTACCGAGTCGGCGCGCTACGTGCTCGAGGTGAAGGAGCGCGTGCGCGAGCTGTTCGGGCACCACATCCTGAAGGAAGCGCACAAGCAGATCGATCTGGCGGCCAGCATGCCGGGCGCCGAGGAAGTGGCGCTCTTCGACCGCATGGGCGCGCTCATTCGCGGCGAAGACACGCGCTTCGACCTCGTGATCTTCGACACCGCGCCCACCGGCCACACGCTGCGCCTGATCCGGATGCCCGAGCTGATGGAGGCATGGATTCGCGCGCTCACGCGTTCGCGCCGCGCGATGCTTGGCGTAGAGGGCGACGACAAGGACGATTCGATCCTGGTGTCGTTGCGGGACCGCTTCGAACGCCTGCAGGCGCTGCGGGCGCGGCTCATCGGCGGCCGCACGACGGCGTTCGTGCTGGTGCTCATCGCCGAGCGCCTGCCCATCGAAGAAACTGCGCGCGCCCTGGCGCAGCTCGACGAAACCGGCGTGAAGATCGGCGGCCTGGTGGTAAACCGCGTGCTGCCCGAGCACACGACCGACGCCTTCCTGACCGAACGGCGCGCGCAGGAGCGCGTCTATCTGGATGAAATCGCCGTGCGCTTTGCCGACCGGCCGCGCGTGTACCTGCCCCAATTCCCCCGAGATGTTTACGGCCTGGCGAGCCTCGGTCCGATTGCCGACGCGCTGGCCGCCGCCACAGGAGCCCCCCGATGACGATTACCCAGCCAAACCCCGGCGACTACGCCCCGTACTACCAGAAGTACCTCGATGCCGCCTCGACGGTCGACAACGTCCTCGACCTGCTCGCCCAACAAAGCGACGTACTGGCGTTCATGAGGACGTGGCCCGAGGATCAGGCTGGCCACCGCTATGCGGAAGGGAAGTGGACCGTCACGGAGGTGATTGGTCACATGAGTGACACCGAGCGCGTGTTTGCCTACCGGCTGCTGCGCATCGCGCGCGGCGACGCCACGCCGCTGGCGGGGTTTGACGAGAACGCGTTTCAGCTCGAGGCGGGATTCGAGAGCCGCACCGTGGCCAGTGTGGTGGCCGAATTGCGGGCCGTGCGGCACGCGTCGCTCACGCTCGTCCG
>JANNEJ010000432.1:0-3143 GCA_031378585.1 Acidobacteriota bacterium
GGCGTCGGCGTTGCTTTCGCCGTCCTTCACGGTAAACGGGGCGCAAACCCTAATGCGCACCCGATGCCCGCTCCACGGCCACAGGAGGCGCCAGTACATGCCCAGCGTGCGCGGCCATACTCCGAAGATGCCGCGCAGCGACACCGGCACGATGGGCACGCCGAGTTGCTTGGCCAGGATTGGGGCGCCCTTCTTGAACCGCTTCACGCTGCCGTCGATCGAGCGCTCGCCTTCCGGGAAGAGCAGCAGCACCTTCCCGTGCGTGAGGCCAAAAGCGCCGGCGCGCATGGCGGGCACGAGTGAGGCGTCGGGGTTCACGGGCACGAGGTTGATCTGACGCGCCACCCACGCCATGAACGGTGTGTGGAAGTACTCGGCGGCGCCCACCACGAACAGCTGCCGGAACGTCGCAAGCGGCAGCGCACCGCAGAACAGAAACGGGTCAAGAAAGCTCTGATGGTTGGGGCAGAGGAGGAACGGGCCCCTGGCCGGCAGGTGTTCGAGGCCCTCGACGTCCACACGCGCGAGCAGAAGCCGCATGGTGCGGCACACGAGCCACTCGATCGGCGCTACGATACGGCGGTGCCGCAGCAGCGACTCGAGCACTGGATCCGTGACGGGCGGCAGGTCGCGCAGAAGAGTGTCCCACGCCGCATCCACGTTGGCCGTGCCTCCGGCGCCGGCCGGGGGGCGCACCGCTTCCACGAGGTCCCGCACCGTGGAGATCTCGTGCGCGGCCGCTTCGCCGACCGTGAGTCCAAAGCGCTGCTCGAGTTCTGTGAGCAGCTCCACCCGCTCCATGCTGTCGAGCCCGAGATCGAGTTCGAGATTGGCGTCGGGCCGCACGACCACGTCTGGCTTGGTGCGGCGACTCACCAGGTCGAGCGCCGCGCCCACGTGCGCGTCGTCCTGCCATTCCTGTTCGGCTGCGCTCGCCGGCCGCTCGGCCTCCACCTGCCTGGCTGCCTCGCGGTCGAGCAGACGCCGCTGGATCTCGTGGCGCCGCAGCTTGCCGGTGGTGGTGCGCGGCAGCGAGTCGAACCACACGTCGTAGCCGAGCACTCGCTTGTGCGCCGGCAGCCCCGCACCCAGGCTCTCCATCTCGAAACGCAGCAGGTCGCCGGCGCTGGAAATGCGGCGCTGCTTGAGCGCGTCGGCATCGGGCACGATGACCGCGTGCAGCCGCTCGGTCGTGGGCTCATCGGGCCGTGTGACGCCCATCACACACAGCTCCTTGATGACTGACGACTTCAGGTAGTGCTTCTCGATCTCGTCTGGATAGATATTCTTGCCCGACGCCAGCACGATGATCTCTTTCTTCCGTCCCGTGATGGTGAGCCGGCCGTCGGCGTCGACGCGTCCCAGGTCGCCGGTCAGGAACCAGCCATCGCGCATCACCTCGGCGGTGGCGTCGGGGCGGTTGTAGTACCCCTGCATGACGATCGGTCCGCGAATGGCAATCTCGCCGCCTTCCGCGTCGCCTTCGGGCGGCAGTACCTTCAGCTCGTTGCCGGGAAGAATCCTGCCCACTGTATCGATGTGCGCCTCGTGCGGCTCGTTGATCGTGGCTGCGCCCGACGTCTCGGTGAGTCCGTAGGCCTGGATAATCGAGAACCCCAGGCCGTAGAGATCCTTCCCCACTGCCGGATCGAATTTCGAGCCACCGGTCACGAGCAGGCGCATCTGGCCGCCGAGCACGTTGTGCACCCGTGCAAACACCCTGGGGCCAAGGTTGATGCCCACGGCGCGCAGGCGCAGATTCACGGCGATGAGCGCACGGAACAGCTTCTTTCTCAGCCAGCCGCCCTTGTCGACCTCGGCGGTGACCTTTTGATGGATCAGATAGAAGAACTGCGGCACGCACACAAAGATCGTGATGCGACGTTCGGCAAGTGCCTTGAGCAGGTCGGTCGTGTTGAGCGTTTCCAGATAGACGACGCGGGCGCCCACCGCAAACGGCAGCAGTAGATTGGCCATCTGCGCGAGCGAGTGAAAGAGCGGCAGAATGCCGAGTACGGCGTCGCGCTCGGAGACGTCGACGACGGCAAAGGCCGACTCGCGCTCGCCAGCAAGGTTGCCGTGTGTAAGGACCACGCCCTTGGGGTCGGAGGTGGTGCCCGAGGTGTAGAGAATTACGGCCGCGTCATCGCGGCCCGCGGGGCTCGGCGGCAGAGGCCGAGCCGGCACGGGTGCACGCAGCATCGCGTCGACCGAGTCGCGCGGGTCGCCGGGCGCCTCGTACATCCGCACGAGCGGCAGGGTGGTGTCAGCCACCGCGTGCTCCGCCAGCGGCAACAGGCGCGTGCCGACCACGAGCAGACGCGCCCCCGAGGCCGTAAGCACGGTCGACACCTGGACGGCCGAATAATTGGTGTCGAGCGGCACGGCAATGGCGCCCAGGCGCAGCATCGCGAGGTAGACGGCGCACCAGCGCGCGTCGTTGTCGGCCAGAATGGCGCAGCGATCGCCCGCGCCAACACCCTGGCCGGCCAGCCAGCCCGCGATGGACTCGGACATGCCCCTCAGGTCGCGGTAGGTAACCTGCTCCAGCCCGGCCGAGCGCTGGATCTCAACGGCGACGTTGGTGGGAAAGCGGTTGGCAGCCGCGTCGAAGACGTCCCAGAAATTGTGCACGCGGGAAAGATTGTAGGCCAGTCCGCGGAGTCAATTGGCGACTATCGACGCCGGCGACGGGGTCTGGTGGCGGCAACTACCGCAAACCCGCCTCGGCGCCACACCACATCCACCGCAAACCCGGCGTCGCGCAGGAGCGTCGTCTCGAGGTCGAGCGTGAAGTAGGTGTCTTCGCCGGCCCAGGCGCGTAGGAACCTGGCCGCCCCCGCACGCCCGTGAGTGGCGGCCAGATGGCGCCGCCAGTCGGCGTGGTCGCGCTTCTGCAGGCACGTGTCGGTGTTCAGCAGGCAGTCGGCGTCGATCAGCATTCCGCCCGGTCTGAGGGCGCGGTGTGCGCGTACAAAGAGCGCGCGTTTCGCCTCGGGCGAGGCCACATGGTGCAGCGCGAACGAGGCGGTGAGCACATCGCACGCGGGAATCGGCGTGGCTTCGAAGTTGCCGACCACAGGAGTCAGCCTGGTGCCCAGCCGGCGCCGGGCCATGGCCAGCATCGCCTGGTCGCTGTCGAT
>JANNEJ010000444.1:0-3184 GCA_031378585.1 Acidobacteriota bacterium
TGTGCTGCACTTCCGCCACGCCCAGCTCCCAGGGCCCACCAGCATGCTTCAGCGAGGTCAGCGGTGCCGCGCCAGTGCCGCCATCGTGGCCACTAATCAGCACGACATCCGCCTTCGCCTTACACACGCCGGCGGCAACGGTGCCAACACCGACCTCGCTGACCAGTTTGACGTGCACCCGCGCCTGGGGGTTGGCGTTCTTCAAGTCGAAGATCAACTGCGCGAGATCCTCGATCGAGTAGATGTCGTGGTGCGGCGGCGGCGAGATCAGCCCCACTCCGGGCGTGCTGTGGCGCACCTTGGCGATCCACGGATAGACCTTGTGCCCGGGCAGTTGTCCGCCCTCGCCCGGCTTGGCGCCTTGCGCCATCTTGATCTGCAGGTCGTCGGCGTTGACGAGATATTCGCTCGTCACGCCGAAGCGGCCCGAGGCCACCTGCTTGATCGCGCTCCTGCGCGAGTCGCCGTTCGGGTCGGGGATGTTGCGCGCCGGATCTTCGCCCCCCTCGCCGGTATTCGACTTGGCGCCCATCCGGTTCATCGCAATCGCCAGCGTCTCGTGGGCTTCCTGGCTGATCGACCCAAACGACATGGCGCCGGTGGAGAAGCGCTTGAGCAGCGACTCGACTGGTTCCACCTCCTCGATTGGCACGGGCGCGCCCGCCGGTGTCAGCGTGAACAGCCCACGCAGCGTGGCGCGCTTCTGGCTCTGCTCATCGACGAGCTGGGTGTACTCCTTGAAGATGCGGTACTTGCCCGTACGCGTGGCGTGCTGCAACCTGAAGACGGTATCGGGATTGAACAGGTGCACTTCGCCGTCACGCCGCCACTGGTACTCGCCGCCGGCTTCGAGTTCGACCGGTCCGGTCGGCCGCCGGCCGAACGCCTGCGCGTGGCGCCGCCGCACTTCTTCCGACACCGTCTCGAGCCCGACGCCGCCAATCCGCGACGAGGTCGAGGTGAAGTACGTCTCGACAAAGCCGGCGTCAAGGCCGACCGCTTCGAAGATCTGCGCGCCGCAGTAGCTCTGCAGCGTCGAGATGCCCATCTTCGACATCACCTTCAGCACGCCCTTGTTGAGCGCCTTCACGTAGCCCATCACGGCTTGCTCATGGGTCACGCCAGGCAGCAGCCCTTGCCGAATCAGGTCGTGCAGCGACTCGAACGCCAGGTACGGATTCACCGCGCCGGCGCCGTAGCCCAGGAGCAGCGCCACGTGATGCACTTCGCGAGCGTCACCGCTCTCGACGAGCAGCCCGCACTTGGTGCGTGCGCCCTCGCGCACCAGGTGATGGTGCACACCGGCGGTCGCCAACAGACTGGGGATCGGCGCGTGCGTGGCGTCGACGCCGCGGTCCGAGAGGATCAGGATGCCGTAGCCGGCCGCCACCGCCTGGCTGGCCTTGCGGCACAACTCGGCCATGGCCCGTTCGAGCCCCGGCCCGTCGTCCTCGGGGTTGTAGAGCAGGGGCAGCGTCGTTGACCTGAACGGCGAGCCTGGCGGCAGGTGCCGGAGCTTGGCGACCTGATCGTTGTGCAGGATCGGATACTCGATCTTGATCTGACGGCACGCCTTCGGATCGGCCTCGAGCAGGTTGCGCTCGGGCCCGATCGTCGAGCCCATCGAAGTGACGATCTCTTCGCGAATGGCATCGAGTGGCAGATTCGTGACCTGCGCGAAGAGCTGCGCGAAGTAGTCGTAGAGGAGCCGTGGCCGGTCGGACAGCACGGCCAGCGCGGTGTCGCTGCCCATCGAGCCAATCGGCTCTTCGCCGTGTGCGGCCATCGGCGTAAGCAGCAGGCGCAGGTCTTCTTGCGTGTAGCCAAAAGCCAGCTGCCGCTTGAGTACCGTCTGGTGGTCGGGCCGCTCGGCCCGGGCCGCTGGCAGCTGTTCGATGTCGACCAGATGCTGGCGCAGCCACGCGCCGTAGGGCTGCGCGGCGGCAAGCTCGCGCTTCAGCTCCTCGTCACTCACGATCCGGCCCTGTGCGGTGTCGACGAGCAGCATCTTGCCGGGCCGCAGACGGTCTTTCCTGACGACGCGGTCAGCGGGGATGTCGAGCACGCCGACTTCCGACGCCATGATGACGAGGTCGTCGGTGGTGATCATGTACCGCGATGGCCGCAGTCCGTTTCGGTCGAGCACGGCGCCAATCAGCGTGCCGTCGGTGAACGCGATGGAGGCGGGGCCGTCCCATGGCTCCATGAGCGATGAGTGGTACTCGTAGAAGTCGCGAACGGCGGGATCCATGTCCGGATTGCCGCTCCAAGGCTCCGGACTCATCATCAGCACGGCGTGGGGCAACGAACGCCCGGACATCACGAGGAACTCGAGCACGTTGTCGAAGGTGGCGGTATCGCTGCCGCCTGGACGGATGACCGGCAGGAGCTTCCGCAGGTCGTCGCCAAACACGCTCGACTCGAGCAGCCCCTGGCGCGCACTCATCCAGTTGATGTTGCCGCGCAGCGTGTTGATCTCGCCGTTGTGCGCCACCATCCGGTAGGGATGCGCCAGCGGCCAGGAGGGGAACGTGTTGGTCGAGAAGCGCTGGTGCACGAGCGCCAACGCGGACTCCACGCCCGGGTCGGACAGGTCGGGGAACATCCGATCGATCTGTGTGGCCGTCAGCATGCCTTTGTAGACGAGCGTCGAGGCCGACAGGCTCACGATGTAGAACGCCTGCCGCGCGTTGGCGTCGAGCGCCAGGGCCTCGACCGCGTGCTCAACGCGCTTGCGGATCACGTACAGCGAGCGCTCGAGGTCCGCCCCGGACTGGCCGCCAGCACCGGCGGCGTCGTAGCCCACGAAGAGCTGCTCGAAGACGGGCGCCACCGAGGCCGCCGAGGCCCCCACGGCGTCGAGGCGGATGGGCACGGGCCGCCAGCCGAGTACGGTCTGGCCTTCCTCGCGTACGATGCGTTCGACCACCGCGCGCAGTTCGGCGCGTGGGCCGTCGGCCGTGGGCAGGAAGACCAGGCCCGCGCCGTAGGCGCCCGCAGCGGGCAACTCGAACGGCGTCACGCGCCGCAGGAAGGCGTCGGGCATCTGGATGAGGATGCCGGCACCGTCGCCCGTGTCGGGATCGGAGCCCGTGGCGCCGCGATGTTCCAGGTTGATGAGCAACTCGAGCGCCTGGCGCACGATAGCGTGCGACCGGTGGCCCTTGATGTGGGCCACGAACCC
>JANNEJ010000484.1:0-5452 GCA_031378585.1 Acidobacteriota bacterium
CGGTTCGGTTCCTTCTTCATCGTGGCTTCGAAGGCGACGAGCGCCTCCTTGGCTGCGCCGGCGTCGAGCAGCATGTATCCAAGCAGCTCCCGCGCCGGCACCAGCGGGCCGGGCGACACCGCCGACTTGTCGGTCAGGTCCTCGGCATCCGCCGCGGCCGAGAGCAGCTCCACGCATTTGGCTTTGTCGCCTTCAGCGTAGACCTTCCACGCCTCGGCAACACGCCGCTGGATGTCGACCTGTTCGGCCCAGTACGGGTCCTTCGTGGCGACCAGCAGCTTCTGGATGGCGATCAGCCGTTCGATGTCGGCGGCCGCCGCGGCCGGGGTGCCGGCCCGGGCGGCGCCGATCGCGCGCGCGAAGTGCGTGATGGCTTCGGTGTACGGCGCGGCCGGAGCAGACCGCACGGTCAGCGCCGCAGCTTCCGCCCACGCTTCGCGTTCGAGAGCGACGCGGGCGGGAATGGCCGCCAACGCAAACGCATACGCGCCGCCCACGGCACCGGCGTCGAATGTCACCGCGCGGTCGCGCGCGACCATGGCCGCGCCGTCGGTTGGCAGTTGCAGGTAGGCAAACGTCTGGTTGTCGAGCGCGTGCAGTTCCTCACCAGCGCCCGCCAGCCCGCCGGCCTTGCGCGCCGCTTCGGCCGACTTGCGATTGGTCTCGACTGACTCCTTCCAGTAACCCACGCGCGTGAACGTGTGCGACGGCATGTGCAGCGCATGCGGCACGACCGGCGCGATCGCCGCGTAACGGCTCGCGGCATCGAGGGCGCGCGGAGCCAGCGTCGGCGCATCGTAGGCGTGGATGATGTAGTGCGCCAGACCGGGATGCCCCGGCATCTTCTTGTAGAGCACTTCGAGGATCTCGGCCGCCTTCAGATTCGCGGCGTAGGTCTTGTCGGTCGGCGTGGCCGTCTGCGCCACGGCGAGCGCCCAGAAGATGCGCGCTTCCACGTCGGCCGGGTTGTCCTTCGACACCTGCCCCATCGTGGTCTCGTAGGCCACGATGCGGGCACGCTGCGTGGTCACGTCGTCGCTCGTGAAGAGTCCGGCCACCGCGTCGATGTAGCCCTTCTCTCGCCGCGACGGCGTGCCCGTGGCCTGCGCCTTCTCAATGGCGGCCTTGCCGGTGGCAATGGTCTGCGGCGTGCGCAATCCGCCGAAAGGATTCCCCCAATGCGTCAGCGCGACGCCCCACAAGGCCATCGCGCAGTTCGCGTCCTTTGCCAGGATGCCCTCGAACGCCTGGCGCGCCTCGGGAAACCAGAACGAGTGCAGCAGCGCCACCGCGCTATTGAATTCGGCCTTCACGGCCGGACTGCACGAGGTCTGGAAGTCAACGGCGCCTACTTGATCGACCGACATCGGGCCGCCGCCGTGGTTCTCGTGCTGGGCAAACGCCGTGGCGCTCACCAGACACATCGCTACCGCAATTCGAAGGCTCATCTTCACTGTGCTTCTCCTCCTGGCGGGCCGTGCCCGCCGTGACCATCGACGACGTCTCTACTTTCCGAAACTCAGCCGGTCGAGTCCGACCCGGCCGTTGCTGATGACGAGCAGCGGATCCAGCAGCGTGCGCGGCTGCTCGAGGGGGTTGGCATCGACCACCAGCAGATCTGCCTCGAAGCCCTGCCGCACCTGCCCAACCTGCGTGTCGAGCTTCAGCAGCTCGGCGTTCACGGTGGTGGCCGACTGCAGCGCCGCCAGCACCGGCAGTCCGGCCTCGATGAGCTCGATCACCTCGCGCCCTACCCGCGCGATGCTCGTGGGCCCGTAGCCCGTGTCGGTGCCGGCCACGATCTTCACGCCCAGCATTCGCGCGCGCCTGATGGTGTCGACGAGCACGGGCTTCATCATCTGGCCGCGGCGCTGCAACCCGGCGTTGTCGTAGTCGCCGCCGGGCGCAGCCAGGTCGTTGACGACATCGGCCGTGGGGTCGAAGAACACGCCCTTCTGCGCCATGAGCTTCAGCGTCTCGTCGGTCAGGTACGTGCCGTGCTCGATGCTGCGCACGCCGGCTTTCACCGCCGCGAGCGCGCCCTCGGCGCCGTGCGCGTGGGCCATCACGGGCACGCCGCGCGCCGACGCCTCGGCGACGATGAGGGCCAGTTCCGATTCCGTATAGACCTGCTTGCGTGGATCGGTGTCGGGCGTGCCGGCGCGCTCGGTGGCGAGCACCTTGATCCAGTCGACGTTGCGGCTCAGATTGAACTTTACGAATCGCCGGAGCGCGTCGGGCGTGGTGAGCCCGGCCATCAGATCCCCGAGATCGGGCGCATCCACGAACGCCTCGGCCGCCGGCTGTGGCCGCACATGGTAGCCCGCCGCGAGCACGTCGGGGCCGGCCAGGTAGCCGCGCTTCACGAGGTCGCGCAGGCCCACGTCCACGAAGTTCGACACGCCGGCGCTGCGCACGGTGGTGACGCCGCTTTCGAGCGCGGCCCGCATGGCCGCCGCATTCGCGACGTGCACGTGCGCATCGATCAGGCCAGGCACGACGTAGCGGCCGCCCAGGTCGATGCGCCGTGGTGCGGCGGCGACCGCCGCGGGCGGAGCCGTCGGGCCCACCGACTCGATGCGGCCGTCGCGCAGCACCAGCACCTGTCCGCGGCGCGTGGCGCCTGTCGCCGTGTCGACAACCGACGCGTTCACGAGCATCAGCGGCGCCGGCGGGACCGCGCCGGTCTGCGCGCCGGCCAGCCACGACGAGGCCAGCGCGAGCGCGGCGGTCAGCGCGAGAGCCACAGAAGAATGGCGCATGCTGAGCATTCTAGCAGCGCATTGGCCTTCCAGGCGCGGCTCGAGCCCTGGCATTGGCCTTCGGCTAGACTGGCGCGGTGTTTGCCCCCGTTCCGACTGGACGCGCCGACCTGCCGGCACCACAGGCGCGCCTTACTGCCATCGACGGCTTGCGTGGCCTCGTCATGGTGATCATGGCGCTCGACCACACCCGCGAGTTCCTCCACGCGGGCGCGATGTACTTTGCGGCCGATGATCTGGCGCTCACGACCCCGGTGCTCTTCCTCACCCGCTGGGTCACGCATATCTGCGCGCCCGTGTTCGTCTTCACCGCCGGCATGGGCGCCAGGTTGCGCGTGGACCGCGGCGGCGCCACCGCTCGACAGGTGTCGCGGTATCTCTGGACCCGGGGCGTGTGGCTCATCCTGGTCGAGCTGACCGTGATGCGCCTGGCCATGAACTTCACGTTCGACCTGCGCTACCCAGTGCTGCTCATCATCCTGTGGGCGCTCGGCTGGTCGATGATTGCGCTGGCGGCCCTGGTGTATCTGCCGCCGCGCGTGGTGGGCGCGCTGGGCCTGGCCGTCATCGTCTTCCACAACACCGTCGACGGCGTGCAGGCGCAGCAGTTCGGGGCACTGGCCTGGCTGTGGCACGTGCTGCACCAGCCGGGCATGATCGCGCTCGGCGGCGTCACGGCTGTCGCCGGCTATCCGGTACTGCCGTGGATGGGGGTCATGGCCACGGGCTTCTGGGCGGCCACGATCTATCAGTGGGCGCCGGCCAAGCGCACGCGCGCCTTGCGGTTGACTGGCGCGGCGTGCATTGCCGGATTCATCGTGCTGCGGGCGCTGAATCTCTACGGCGACCCATCTCCATGGGTGGCGCAGCCGACGACGGTGTTCACCGCGCTGTCGTTCTTTAACACGACCAAGTACCCGCCGTCGCTGGCGTTCCTGCTGATGACGCTGGGCCCGGCGTTGCTGCTTCTGGCCGAACTGGAGCGCGTGACGCTCGGCCGGCGCCATCCGCTGGTCGTGTTCGGCCGCGTGCCGTTTGCCTACTACGTGATCCATTTCTGGATCCTGCACGTCGTGGCCGCCACGGCGGCCTTGCTGCGCTACGGTGCCCCGTCACTTGCGTATCTCTGGCTGCCGTTGCCGTCGATGGGCGGCGCCCGCGAGCTATTCCCCTCGGATCTCGGTTTCTCGTTGGGTGCGGTCTACGTTGCGTGGGCGCTGCTCGTCGTGGCGATGTACCCAGTGTGCCTATGGCTCTCGGGCGTGAAGGCGAGACGGCGCGACTGGTGGCTCAGCTACTTGTGACCCTCGGGTAACGTCGGCGCCGTACAGCGCACGAGCCCGGCCGCCGTGCGACCGAGCCCGCGTTGATAACCGCGCAAGTGCCGGGGCGACTGATCCCGGTGGCTGTGTCTAGAAGCTCACCCGCAGCGCCAGCTGCCCGGTGCGCGGACGGTAGGCGTTGCCGTTGTTCTGCTGCGGCGTACCGAAGGTCGCCGACGACACGACCGCGTTGTAGGCGCCGAAATTGGCGTGGTTGAACACGTTGAAGAGTTCAGCGATGCCCTGGATGTTCACGTTCTGCAGCTTGAACACCTTGGTGGCGCGCAGGTCGACCTTGTGAATCGCATCGCCCTTGAGGGCGTTGCGGGGCACGCGGTCGCCCGAGTTCAACGTCGTCGGACCGTCGTAGCGGTCGCCGGCGTTGGTCGTGTTGACAACGAGCGGTGCAACGCCGACATAGAGACGGTTGGTGTGCGAGAGGGCCGCCCGGTTCTTGCCGTAGGGATTCCCGCCGACAGCCGTGTTGTAGTAATTGCCCGAGCCGAACTGATAGGCACCGGCAAACGTCAGCCCCCAGCCCGGAGCCCAGATGCCGTTGAACCGCAGCGTGTGGCGCTGGAACTCCTGCGACCGCGCCCATTCGCCGTCGTTTTCGAGATCGAGCGGGTTGTCCGCGTTCGGGCCAAAGCCATTGGCCGGCTGGTTGTCACGTGCGAAGAACGTGTAGGTGTAGTTCAGTCCGGCCTGGAAGTTGTTGGCATACCGGCGGGTGATGCCGTTGGCCAGCGACATGAAGTCCGCCTTGCCGCCTGACTCGATCCAGACGATCGGGCCCCAGACCGGATCGACCACCAGCCCCTGTGCTGGATATCCCGTGGCCGCATCCTTCACGAGATTGATGTCCACCCCGCGGGTACGGTTGAACTCGCGCCAGTGCGTCAAGTCCATCTCGATGCCGAGCACCTCGGTTAGCTGGCGCTGGAAGCCGATGGCGCTCTGCCAGGTTTTCGGGAACTCGAAATCGTGCGCGATGACGCGTGGCGCCTGCGGCACGGCGCCGCTGGAGATCTGGGCCGCAGTGTAGTTGCGGGTCGGATTGAGGAACCACCCGGGCTGATTGTCGTTGGCGAAGCTGTTGACGATGATGCGGTTGCCAAACGACTGCTGGCTGAACGTGACGTTCGAGATGACCGAGCCGTAGTAGAGCCCGCTGCCGCCGCGCACGACCAGCTTGTTGTTCCCGCCGACGTTCCAGGCGAACCCGAGCCGGGGCGAGATGTTGTTGTTGTCGTGGATGCCGCTCTTGAACAGCGGACCGTTCAACGGCTTGAAGACCGTCGTGTTCTTCGTGTCGGGCGGATCGGTCGCGCCCTGGTCGAGATCGTAGCGAACACCGTAGTTGATCGT
>JANNEJ010000554.1:0-4232 GCA_031378585.1 Acidobacteriota bacterium
TAGGCGTCGGCGTCTTTCTGGCTGTGACGCGCGATCTCGCGGCGCGTCTTCGAGTGGTCGTTGACCCGCCACAGGTAGTCGCCGCTTTCCATCGGCGTGAGCGTGCCGTCGAGCGGCAGTAGCTCCAGGCCGTGGCTCGGCAGATCCAGGTCGCGGATGATCTCGGGCCGCAGCAGCGACACGACGTAGCTGCACACAGAGAACTTGAAACCCGGGAAGACTTCCTCGGTGACGGCTGCGCCGCCGACCAGATGCCGGCGCTCGAGGACCAGCGTCTTCTTGCCCGCTTTGGCCAGATAGGCGGCGCAGGTCAGTCCGTTGTGGCCGCCGCCGATGACGATCGCGTCGTAGCGCATCGAGCACAAGTATAGGGGACGCCGGGGGGGTGGATGCGGCGATGCTGCACCACTGTGACCAGGGCTCGGCGTACGCGAGCGAGGACGACCAGGCCGCCCGCGACGTTGGTGAGCGAGCGAAGTCGTGCATGTACCGGCTGGTGGCCCATGCGATTTCCCGGCGTCGCCGGAAGGGACGCGGCGGCGTCAGGGTTCCGTATTGGTCACAATCGACCAGCGCACCGCCGTGCGCCGCCGAGTCTGGTTCGAGAACTGCAGTTCCACCTGCAGCGTGTGGTCGCCAGGCGGCAGCAGTCCGCCAGGAAGGGGACAGCGGAACGTCTGCCGTGGCCACCGCCTCACCGTAGATGAAGTCGTCCATGGCCACGACGTCGAGCGCGCCCGACTCGTCGGGGCCAAACGTGGTGTTGCCCGACGTGATGCGGACGCGGCCGACGATCTCGCCAGCATTGAACGACACGCCGAGGAACGCCAGCGTCTCGTTGCCGCTCCAGGATGGCACCCAGCTTTCGTAGAGCAGGGTGCCGTCGGGCGCGAAGTACTCGAGCTTCGTGCTGGTGGCGCTGTCCACGTCGGTGAACACCGCTCCGAACCCGGTAACGCCCGCCGCCACGGCCTGTGTCCCCGGCACGTTGAACCAGACCTCCGTCACGTTGCTGCCGAGTGGCGCGAACACCTTCGGCACGCTGAAGGTGGTGAACAGCGTGGGATAGGAGGCGTTCACCTCGGCGAACTCCGTGACCGTCGACCCGCTGATGCCGAAGGCCGTGGCCGGCGTGGTGAGCGTGCGCCCCGGCACTGACTGACTGCCTTGACGGGTCTGGGGGTGAGAGAATCACCGTGATCAGCTCAGGGCCCACCCCAGCCCCCAGCCAAGGCCTCGAAAAAGGCTGACAGGAGAAAACGATGGCCCGTCTCTTTGGATCGATCGTCCGGATCGCGATCGTGGTTGCGACCCTGTCGATGCTCGTGACTCAGTCTGCAGCCGCGGCGACCTGCGAGAGCCTCGCCACGCTCGCTTTGCCCAGCACCTCCGTGACGCTGGCGCAGGCCGTGGCGGCGGGGGCCTTCACGCCGGCGGGCGGACGCGCCGGCGGCGCGCCGTTTGGTGACCTCCCCGCATTCTGCCGTGTGGCCGCCACGCTCACGCCGTCGAGCGACTCCGACATCCGGATCGAAGTCTGGCTGCCGGCGTCGGGCTGGAACGGCAAGTTCCAGGGCGTTGGCAACGGCGCCTGGCAAGGTTCGATCGCGTACCCCGCGATGGCTGAGGCTCTGCGGCGTGGCTACGCGACGAGCTCCACCGATACGGGGCACGTGGGCGGCAGCGCGAGCTTTGGGCTCGGCCACCCAGAGAAGGTGATCGATTTCGCGTACCGCGCCGTGCACGAGATGACGGTCAAGGCCAAGGCCGTCGTGAACGCGTACTACGGCAGCGCCCCGAGATTCTCCTACTGGGTCGGGTGCTCCGCCGGAGGCCGGCAGGCGATGCAGGAGGCGCAGATGTTCCCGGCCGACTACGACGGCATCGTCGCCGGATCGCCGGGCCTGGACTGGTCGGGCCGCACCGCGCAGGCCATCCGCATTGCACAGGCGCTGCAGAAGGAAGACGCCCGCCTGTCGTCCGCCGCCGCGCAGGTGCTGCACGGCGCGGTCGTTGCCGCGTGTGACCCGCTCGACGGCGTGAGGGACGGGCTCATCGAGAACCCCGCCGCTTGCACGTTCGATCCGGGCGTGCTCGCCTGCAAGAGCGGCGAGGCATCCGGATGTCTGACGCTGGCGCAGGTCGGCACGGCGCGCTTGCTCTATTCGCCGATCGTCGACGCGGCGACCGAGCGCGAGATTCCGGGCCTGGCGCCGGGGAGCGAGCTCGGATGGACCGACCTGGGATGGTCGGCCTCGGCTCGCGCGACCGGGCTCGATCATCTTCGCTACCTGGTCTTCGGGGATCCCGCGTGGGACGTGCAGCGGTTCAACGTCTCGACCGACGTGGCGCGGCTGACGGAAGGTCCGAGCGGTGCAATTGACGCGCGCGATCCGAAGTTGAAGCCGTTTTTCGACCGCGGCGGGAAGCTTCTGCAGTATCACGGCTGGAGCGATCCGCAGATTACGCCGTTCGGTAGCACCGCGTACTTCACGCGAGTGGCGAACGCGATGGGCGGCGCGGCCACGCTGCATGGCTCCTACCGGCTGTTCATGGCACCAGGCATGGCGCACTGCGGCGGTGGTGAAGGCCCCAACGACTTCGATGAGCTCGCCGCGCTCGAGCAGTGGGTCGAGCACGGCAAGGCGCCCGACAGGATCCGTGCGTCGCACGCTACCAACGGCAAGGTCGATCGCACGCGTCCGCTGTGCCCGTACCCGCAGGTTGCCACCTACACGGGGTCGGGCAGCATCGACGACGCGGCGAATTTCGCCTGTAAGTAGTCAGGACAGCGCGGTCTCTTCAAGGAGTGCATCGATGGCCGGACTTGATTTGCGCGCGGAGCTCGGACGACGTCCGTGGTGGATGAACGCGCTCTTTGCGTTCTGCCTGTACATGGCGTTGGTCTACGTGCCGTTTGACCTGTTCTGGAAGAGCGTGGCACGAGACGAAGAGGTCTGGTTCGGGTTTCTGCTGCACGGCTGGGCGGCGAAGCTGACCGAACCGATCCATTGGGCGATCTACGCCTGCGGCGCATACGGGTTCTGGAAGATGCGGCCGTGGATGTGGCCGTGGGCCGCGGTCTACACCGCGCAGATCAGCATCGGCATGCTGGTGTGGAACCTGCGTGACGCGCGCGGCCGCGGCTGGACTGGCGGCGTCGTTGCGGCCCTGATCTTTCTGATTCCGACAGTGGCGCTGTGGAAGGCGCGCGCCAGTTTTCGTGCGACGCCGGCCGAGGTCGACAGTTCGACGAGGTGATGACGTGCAGGCGGAGGGTCAGGCCGCTGGCCCCTGCGTCAGGCACGTCGACGAATCACAGGCTCGACAATGCGCGTGGCCGGGCGTTCTGGAACCACCAGCCCTTTTCGTTCACGTGCGGCCTGCTCCCAGGCCACTGGGTCGAGCCCTCAATGCCCGGGTGGCGCCTGCCAGTAGCCCCACCAGAACTGCTGCACGGATGCCGCGAACAGGCCGAGGGCGGCGCGCAGGCGCGACGCCGCAGATAGCGGTGTGGAAGGAGGGACGCCCGGCACCCCTGCAGCGTACAACATGACGGCAGGCCGGCCCTACACTTCGTGCGAGGGTGGCACCTACCGGTAGACGCCCGTCGCACGAGGGCCTGGCTGGCCATCGAACACGTGAACTCGCCCGTCTCCTCAAGGTTCCGGAGGGTGTCCTTCCGGCCGACCGACGAGAACATCACCATGGGCGGCGTGTCATCAGGCTTAGAGTCTACAACCGGGGCTCAGGGCACCGTCAGTCCGCCATCGATGGGCAGCGCGTGTCCGGTCGTGAACGACGACGCGTCCGAGCAGAGCCACAACACCGCTTCGGCCACTTCCTCCGGCGTGCCCAGCCGTCCCATCGGATGGCGCGCGGTCATCGCGGCCACGAGCTGCGGGTCGTGGAAGAAGGCGCGCTCGGTCATTTCGGTACGCACCACCCCAGGACACACAGCGTTCACGCGGATGTTCTGGGCGGCGTACTCCATCGCGGCCGCGCGGGTGGCGCCGATCACGCCGTGCTTGCTGGCGCCGTAGCCGATACCGACGCGCGTGCCGATGAGTCCCGCCACCGACGACATGTTGACGATAGCGCCGCCGCCCTGGGCGACCATCTGGCGGATTTCGTATTTCATGGACAGGAACACGCCGGTGAGGTTGATGGCGATCACTTCGTCCCAGATGTCTTCGGCGTATTCGGCGGTGGGCACGAAGGGCTTGCCGCCC
>JANNEJ010000599.1:0-1563 GCA_031378585.1 Acidobacteriota bacterium
CGCGCGCTCACGCCGATGATGCCGCTTGAAGCCGACTTCGCCTACACGGTGCGCATCGTCTCCGACATCCTCGAGTCAAACGGCAGTTCGTCGATGGCATCGGTTTGCGGCGGCTCCCTCGCGATGATGGATGCTGGCGTGCCGATCAAGGCCGCGGTGGCCGGCGTGGCCATGGGTCTCATCATGGACGAGGCCACGGGCAAGTACGCGGTGCTGAGCGACATTGCCGGCGCCGAAGACCACTACGGCGACATGGACTTCAAGGTCGCGGGTACGGCCGAGGGCATCACGGCCCTGCAGATGGATATCAAGGTCACCGGTATCTCGTCCGAGGTCATGCGCGCGGCGCTGACGCAGGCACGCGCCGGCCGCCTCCACATCCTGGGCATCATGCAGCAGTCGCTGCCGGCCACGCGCGCCAACATGTCGGCCTACGCGCCCCGCATCGTCACCATCCGGATCCCCGTCGACAAGATTCGCGACGTCATCGGGCCGGGCGGCAAGATGATCCGCAGCATCATCGAGAAAACGGGCGTCAAGATCGACGTGGAAGACAACGGCCAGGTCAACGTGGCGTCGTCCGACGAAGCTGCTGCCGCCAAGGCCATTGGCATGATCCAGGAGCTCACGGCAACGCCCGAGCTCAACAAGACCTACCTCGGGAAGGTGCAGCGCATCACCGACTTCGGGGCGTTTGTCGAGATCATGGCTGGCACCGACGGCCTGCTGCACGTCTCCGAGATCGCGAACCACCGCGTGAAGGACGTGCGCGACGAGCTCAAGGAAGGCCAGCAGATCCTGGTCAAGGTCATCAACATCGATCCCACGGGAAAGATTCGCCTCAGTCGCAAGGCCTTGCTGCCGTCGGAAGGCGGTCCGCCCGCGGCCGAGCCGGGCAGCGAGAACGACGCGCCGAGCGGCGGTTCCGATGCCGGCGGCGGCGACCATCCTCGTGGCCCGCGCCGCGATCGGGGACCCCGGCGCGACTAGTCAAGCACGCAGGGGCTGGGGACTAGGGGCTAGGGGCTGGGGCGTGCAAACGCCGATGCCACTTGCCTTCGTGTTCCCGGCCCTTCTTTCGGTAAGACCGTCACGTGTGACGGCCGCACGCCCCAGCCCCTAGCACCCAGCCCCCAGTCCCCCTACAATCCCTCCATGGGTCTCCGCCTGCTCGCGGTCGCGTTCGCTGCCCTGCCCGTCCTCACGGCCGTCCTGGCGGTTCCGGCAGGCGTGGTGACAGCACAGGAAGTCGCGCCAACGCGGCGTGCGTTCACGATTGTGGCCAAGGACGGACGCTTCGAACCCGACCGGCTCGACGTCTCGAAAAACGATCTCGTCATGATCACGCTGCGCAGCGAGGGCGGCCCGCACAGCTTCGCAATCGACGCCTACCGGGTGGTGAAGCGCGCCGGCGCCGGCGAGACGATCACGTTCGAGTTCAGAGCCGATCAGGCCGGGCGGTTCGAGTACTACTGCAGCTTGTCGGGCGATGCCCAGTGCCGCACGATGAAAGGCACACTGGTCGTAGCCGGCCGGTGACCACCGGGAGCGGGCCGAGGTGCC
>JANNEJ010000606.1:0-2198 GCA_031378585.1 Acidobacteriota bacterium
CCACAACATATGCGTATCCTTCTCGCCAACGGGCCGGCAGACCGGCCTCCAGACCTGCGTGTGGGCATCGCCGGCCTCCCGCTGCAGGTCTGTCGAGCTGCGGGCCGGCGATGGGCGTCCCAGGGCCAAAGCCCCTGGGCCGTGCTTGACGACATTACAGGGTCGAGCCCCGTCCTTCGACTTCGCTCAGGACGCCCTGAGCCTGCCGAAGGGCGAGACCCGACGCGTTACTTCGAATACAACTCGACGATCAGCTGTTCCTGCACCGGCAGGTTGATCTGCTGACGCGTCGGCAGCGAGACGACCTTGGCGGCCAGCTCACCTTCGAGCGCGATCCATTCAGGCACTCCGCGGCCCTTGACCTCGCCGACGGCATGCAGGATGGCTGCGTTCTCGCGGCTGGTCTGACGCACCGACACCACCTCGCCCGACTTGAGCGAATAGGACGGGATATCGACCTTCTTGCCGTTCACCAGGAAGTGGCCGTGGCGCACCAGCTGCCGTGCCTGCGCGCGCGAGGTGGCGAAACCCATCCGGTAGACCGCGTTGTCCAGGCGCCGCTCGAGGAACTGCAGGAGCGTCTCGCCCGTGATGCCGCGCGTGCGGTCGGCCATCTCGAAGTAGCGGCGGAACTGATCTTCGAGCACGCCGTAGGTGCGCTTGACCTTCTGCTTCTCGCGCAGCTGCACGCCGTAGCCCTGCATCTTCGAGGACCGCCGGCGGCCGTGCTGGCCAGGCGGCATGTTGCGCTTCTCAATCGCGCACTTCTCCGTGTAGCAGCGTTCGCCCTTGAGGAACAGCTTCATGCCCTCTCGGCGGCACAGGCGGCAGACCGGACCGGTATATCGAGCCATGTAACGTCGTCCTTCTCTCTAAATCCAGTGAGCGCGTGAGTTATACGCGGCGGCGCTTGGGCGGCCGGCACCCGTTGTGCGGAATCGGCGTGACATCGCGAATCGACTTGACCTCGATGCCGGCATTCTGCAACGCGCGGACGGCCGACTCGCGGCCGGAACCCGGGCCCTTTACCAGCACTTCGCACGAGCGCATGCCAAACGTCTTGGCCACGTTGCCCGCAGTCATCGCCGCCTGCGTCGCCGCAAACGGCGTGCCCTTGCGCGACCCCTTGAAGCCGATGGCGCCGGCGCTCGACCAGGACACGACGTTGCCTTCCGTGTCGGTAATCGTGATCAGCGTGTTGTTGAAGGACGCCTGGATATGCGCGTAGCCGTGGTGTACCACGCGCTTCTCGCCGCGCTTCTTGAACGTCTTCTTCTTGGGAGTGGATTCTTTTGCGGCTTCGGTCTTGGCCATGGTCTACACCGTCTTCTTCTTGGCAACCGCGCCCTTGCGCGGACCCTTGCGCGTGCGCGCGTTGGTCTTGGTGCGCTGGCCCCGGGCCGGCAGCCCGCGCCGGTGGCGCATGCCCCGGTAGCTGCCGATTTCCATCAGCCGCTTGATGTTAAGGGACACTTCCTTGCGAAGGTCACCTTCAACGCTGCCTGCCTCTTCGATGGCGCGGCTGATCTTGCGCACGTCGTCGTCGGTCAGGTCCTTTACGCGAACGTCGCCGCTTACGCCGGCGGATTCCAGGATCTTCACAGCGCGGTGGCGCCCGATCCCGAAGATGTACGTGAGCCCGATCTCGACGCGCTTGGTGCGCGGAAGGTCAATGCCTGAAATTCGTGCCATAGCTGCTTTCGCCTCGCGGGCGCTGGTGCCGTGGTCTGGCGGCGTGACACGCCCCAGCCCCTAGCCCCCAGCCCCCAGTCTGAGTCCTATCCCTGCCGCTGCTTGTGCTTGGCGTTCGTACAAATAATCCGCACAACGCCCTTGCGACGCACGACCTTGCACTTGTCGCAAATCTTCTTGACTGACGCTCGCACTTTCATCGCTCGTCCTCATGCAGTCCGTGGTGACGGCTTCGCCGGCATTCGACCGACGATGCATCCCCGCTGGCTGCGTTGCTCCTTCTTCGAATATTCACTGATATTCTCAGTCGTCGCGCCTTGCCCGCGGGGCGCCTCGTCGCTCTCCTGCTCGCCGGACCCGTCATCACGAACTGCTACAGCTTCTCGACGATGCGCCCACGGGTTCGATCCGTAGGCGACAGCGCCAGTTTCACCCGGTCGCCAACCACGACCCTGACGTAATTCCTCGACGGCGATCCGCCCAGGTGAGCCACGACGTCGTGCCGT
>JANNEJ010000651.1:0-1559 GCA_031378585.1 Acidobacteriota bacterium
CTTACCCTCACCGCCACGCTCAATCCCGACTTCGGCCAGGTCGAGGCGGATCCCGCCGCCGTGAATCTCGACGCGTTCGAGCTCTTCTTCCAGGAACGGCGACCGTTCTTCGTGGAGGGGTCGGGGGTGTTCCGCTTCAACATGGACTGCAACGACGGCGCGTGCACGGGGCTGCTGTACTCGCGCCGCATTGGCCGTGCGCCGCAGGGGTCGGCGAGTACGGCTGACGGCGAGTACTCGCAGGCTCCGACCGCCGCCACGATTCTTGGCGCCGCCAAGCTCACCGGGCGTGTGGGCGCGTTCTCGGTCGGCGCGCTCAGCGCCGTGACGCAGGAAGAACGCGCCACCATCGCCACAGGACTCGAACGGCGCGGTCAAGTAGTGGAGCCGCTCACGGGCTTCAACGTGCTGCGCGCGCGTCGCGAGTTTGCGAACCGCTCGAACCTGGGCGTGATGCTGACGAGCACGAACCGGCGCCTCACACCCGACACTCGCTTCTTGACGGACACGGCCACGACCGGCGGCGTGGACTACGACTGGCGCTTCTGGCAACGCTACAGCCTGTCGGGCTACGTGGCCGGCACGCGCGTGAGCGGGGATGCCGCCGCCATGGCCCGGGTACAGCAGAACGCCGTGCACTACTTCCAGCGGCCCGACGCCGACTACCTGACCCTCGACCTAGACGCCACCTCGCTCTCGGGACACGGCGGGGCGGTGAACCTCGCGAAGATTGCCGGTGAGCGCGTGCGCTTCAACGCCGCTTACGGCTACAAGACGCCCGGCTTCGAATCAAACGACCTGGGCTTCCAGCGCCGCGCCGACGAGCGCACCATGAATCATTGGGTGCAGTGGCGCGACAACGTGCCCGGCAAGTTCGTCCGGTCGTGGATGGTGAACCTGAACCAGTGGGCGGCCTGGAATTTCGGCGGCGATCGGTTGTTCGGCGGCGGCAACGTGAACATGCACTGGACGTTCCAGAACAACCTGCGCACCGGCTTCGGCCTGAACGCCAATGCCGGCGGCATCCGCGACCGGTCCACCCGCGGCGGCCCGGTCGTACGCAGCAATAGCAGTCTCGGCCTATGGCACTACGTGGAGCTCGATGACCGCCGCGCCCTGAGCCCCGGCTACAACGGCTACTACGAGCGGGATGGCCAGGGCACCGTGCGCATCAACGCCAGCCCGAGTGTGACGTGGCGGCCGAGTCGCGCGTTGCGGCTCGAGGGCGGCGTGCGCTTCAACCGCAACAGCGACGACGCGCAGTGGGTCGTGAACGAGACCGACGCCGCCGGCGTGCCGCACTACGTGTTCGGGCGGTTGGAACAACGCACCCTGGCGATGACGCTGCGCGCCAACTACACCCTGTCGCCGACGCTGTCGTTCCAGAGCTACGCCGAGCCGTTCATCTCGGCGGGGAAGTACGGACGGTTCCGCGAGCTTACCGACGGCCGCGCCGCCGTCTACGTCGATCGCTATCAGGCCTACGACTATCGGGACAACGCCGACTTCAACTTCCGATCCTTCCGCACCACCAACGTCCTGCGGTGGGAATTCAAGCC
>JANNEJ010000667.1:0-2295 GCA_031378585.1 Acidobacteriota bacterium
TGCGCGTGGCCCGCTCGGGCTCGTCAGAGACGACCAGCAGCGGCCAGCCCGCAAACGCTGGATGTGCCGCCAGCCGCGCCGCGGCCTCGCGATCCTCGGCAAACGGTCGCGCACCCACCACCAGACAGCCGCCGCAAAACAAGCGCACGTCAGTGACGTCGGACGGTGGCGGCACCGCCGGACGAAACTCGCGCGGCAGGTCACGCACCGGATCGCCCAGGCCCATCCAGACGCCCTTCGAGCCCTTGTTCACGGCCGGACCTGCGTAATCGAGCGTGTCCATCGACAGGTGCCCGAACACGTAGAGGTCGGTGCGCGGGTCGGTGCGCGCCAACACGTGCTCGAGCGTCGCGCGGAAGTCCTTCACGTCCACGTGGCGGTCGGTGAGCAGTAGAAATTTCTGCAGCGAGAGCTGGCCCTCGCCCAGGATGCGGAAGGCGCTCGCCATGGCCTCGCGCGGATAGCGCTGCTTCACCACCGCCGCGGCAAGCGAGTGGTAACCCGTTTCGCCGTACGACCACAACTGCTCCACCGCCGGCATCACCAGCGGAAAGAGCGGCGACAGCAGTTCCTGCAGCAGATCGCCGATGAAGAAGTCTTCCTGGCGCGGCTTCCCCACCACGGTTGCCGGGTAGATGGCGTCTTTGCGATGCGCCACGGTGTGGACGCGGAACACCGGGTAGTCGTGACGCAGCGAGTAGTAGCCGTAGTGATCGCCAAACGGCCCTTCGGGCTGGCGCTCATGCGGCCGTACCTCGCCCATGAGCGCGAACTCGGCGTTGGCCACGAGCGGGTGCGGATGACCGAACGAGCCGGGCACGCGCGCCAGTCGCTCCCCCGCGATGAGCGAGGCAAGCATCAGCTCGGGCACGTTCTCGGGCAGCGGCGCGATCGCCGACAGGATGAGGGCGGGCGGGCCACCGAGAAACACCGTGACCGGCAGCGGCTCGTTTGCCTGCTCCGCCAGCGCGTAGTGGAAGCCGCCGCCCTTGCCAATCTGCCAGTGCATCCCCGTGGACGTGGCGTCGTGCACGTGCAGCCGGTACATCGCCAGGTTGTGCCCGTGTCCGCCCGGCGGTTCGGTGTAGACGAGCGGAAGGGTCACAAACGGCCCGCCGTCTTCCGGCCAGCACGTGAGCGCCGGGAGCAGATCGAGGCGCGGGTCGCGGGTGACCACCTCGGTGACCGGGCCCATCCCCTGCTTCTTCAGTCCGACTCTCAGCAGATCGCCGACCACATCGCGCGCGCCCCAGAGCTTGCCGGCATCGGGCGGCATAATCGTCTGCGCCAGTTCGACCAGTCGGCGGATGAGCCGCACCGGATGCGCGCCAAAGGCCAGCGCGGCCCGTTTCTCGGTGCCGAACAAGTTGGTCACGAGCGGGAACGCGCGTCCGCGCACGTTGGTGAAGAGCAGCGCCGGGCCGCCGGCAGCAATCACGCGACGGTGGATCTCGGCGACTTCCAGGTACGCGTCAACCGGCGCAGTGACCGTGACGATATCGGCGTCGGCGCGGAGCCGATCCATGAACGTGCGAAGGTCTGGGAACATACAGCTACGGGCTCGGAGCGAGGGTGCCTGGATCGTACACGACGGCGCCGCCAATCACGGTGAGCACGCTCGTGACGGCCGGCAGGCGCTCAGCCGGCACCGTGAAGAGGTCGTCGGACAGGACCGCGAAGTCGGCCAGTGCGCCCACACCCAGCCAGCCTTTGTCACGCTCGGCGAGTTCTGCGTACGCGGATCCGCGGGTGTACGCGGTGACCGCCTGTTCACGCGTGAGCGCCTCTGATGGACGCGACGGGTGCACCGTGGCCCAGGCGATGTTCAGAAACGGGCTGAGTGGCCCATCGGACCCAAGCGCCAGTGGAATGCCCGCGCTGAGCAGCGACGCCATGGGCTGGAACTGCGACCGGCGCGCTCCAAGCCGAGTGGCGTACACCTCGGGGAACAGGAAGTGGGACGGGTTCTGCACGACCACGACGCCCAGGGCTCGCGCGCGGGCGGCCAGCGCGGGCGTGAGCAGGTCGCCGTGTTCCAGTCGCGGACGCTTGCGCTGCCACACGCCGGGCGTGCCGACGCGCTCGAGCGTCGACAGATACGCGCCAATGGCCGCGTCGCCCACGGCGTGCACGGCCAGCTGGTGCTCGGTGCCGTACCCCTCGCGAACGATGCCGTCGAGAAGCGACCCGTCGAAATTCAGTCGCCCCCGCTCGCCGGGTGCGTCGTCGTAGGGCGCCTCGAGCGCCGCGAGGCGTTCGATGGGCGTGCCGTCGAGAATCCACTTGACCCCGCGT
>JANNEJ010000676.1:0-1805 GCA_031378585.1 Acidobacteriota bacterium
CCGCACGTATCGGCTCGAGAGCGAGACGGCGCGCGAGACCACCGCGTTGCTCTTTCATCAGACCAATGGCCCCTGGGGCGGCCCGGCCGTGGCCGTGCAGATCATCGCGGCGTACACCGACCGGGCCACCGCGAAGCGCTATGCCACGCCCGGCGCGGTCTTCTTCCAACTGGCCGGCGGCACGATCCGCCGCGCGCGCGTCTATCTCGGCGAAGGCGAACGCGCCGAAGTGGAAGCCGAACCCACGCGCAAACGCCCCTGATGCGCTCTGGCGCCGGTGGCCACCACGCGGGCGCCTCGGGGCGACCCGCCGCCGTCCGCGCCCGGTCACAGCGCTCGTCCCCGCCAGGTCGTAGTCTGCCGCCCGCGGGATCCCCCGTGTCTGCTACCGTGAAGACCATGCGCATCGTCCTTGCCCTCGTTCTCGCGCTCATCGCCGCTCCCGTCGCGGCGCAGCGTCTGCCAGCCGGTGTCTCGCCCGAGCACTACACGTTGTGGTTTGCGCCCGATCTCACGAGCGCCACCTTCCGCGGACGTGCCGAGATCCGTGTGCGGCTCGACCAGCCAACCCCGGCCATCACGCTGCACGCCGCCGAGATCACGTTCGGGGAGGTGCTGATTGAAACGGCGAAGGTCACGCACGTCGCGCGGGTGACGACTGACCCCGCGACCGAGACGGCGACCCTGTCGCTGCCGCCGTCGCAGACGCTGCCGGCTGGCCCCGCCACCATCCGCATCACCTACATGGGTCTGCTCAACGACAAACTGCGCGGCTTCTACCTGAGCAAGGCGAACGGCCGCAACTACGCGGTGAGCCAGATGGAAGCCACCGACGCGCGCCGGGCGTTCCCCTGCTTCGACGAGCCGGCCAAGAAAGCCACGTTCGATATCGCGCTGATGATCGACGCCGCCGACACGGCGATCTCAAACGGCGCGCCGGTGTCGGACACGCCCGGCCCGGAACCCGGCAAGCACACCGTCACGTTCGCCACCACGCAGAAGATGTCGACCTATCTCGTGGCGCTGCTGGTCGGCGACTTCGTGTGCCGCGAGGGCGCCAGCGACGCCGTCGCCATCCGCGTCTGCTCCACACCAGACAAGAAGGCCCTCACGGCCTTCGCCATGGCTGCCGCGGAACATCAGGTGAAGTTCTTCAACGACTACTTCGGCATCAAGTATCCATTCGGCAAGCTCGACATCATCGGCGTGCCCGACTTCGCCGCAGGGGCGATGGAGAACGCGGGCGCCATCACGTTCCGCGAGCGCATGCTGCTCGTGGACGAAGCCACGGCCTCGATTGGCGTGCGCAAAGCGGTGGCGTCGGTCATCGCGCACGAACTCGCCCACCAGTGGTTCGGCAACCTGGTCACGATGAAGTGGTGGGACGACATCTGGCTGAACGAAGGCTTCGCCACCTGGGCCGCCAACAAGCCGCTGGCCGCCTGGAAGCCCGAGTGGCGCATGGACCTGAACGCCGCGGAAGAAACGCAGACTGCGCTCGGGCTCGACGCCCTGCGCTCGACGCGCGCCATCCGCACCGCCGTCTCCACGCCGGCCGAGATCAACGAGGTGTTCGACCCCATCGCCTACGAGAAGACCTCGGGCGTGCTCAACATGCTCGAGGCCTACGTCGGCCCCGAGAAGTTCAAGCAGGCCGTGTCGTCGTACCTGACGAAGTACTCGTCGGGCAATGCCACGGGCGAGGATTTCTGGACCGAGGTCACGCGGGTCACCGAGAAGCCCGTGAACCGCATCATGCAGAGCTTTGTCGGCCAGGCGGGAGCACCCGTGCTGGCGGTGCGGAC
>JANNEJ010000689.1:0-3014 GCA_031378585.1 Acidobacteriota bacterium
ATCGACAACATCTTCCGCTTTACGCAGGCGAACTCTGAAGTGTCGGCGCTCCACGGCCGCATGCCGTCGGCCGGCGGATACAAGCCCACCCTGGCCACCGACCTCGGCACGCTGCAGGAGCGCATCACCTCAACGAAGAACGGGTCGATTACCTCCGTGCAGGCGATCTACGTACCTGCCGACGACTACACCGACCCCGCGCCCGCGACGACTTTTGCTCACCTCGACGCCACGACCAACCTGTCGCGTCAGATCGCCGAACTCGGTATCTACCCGGCCGTGGACCCGCTCGCCACGAGCTCGCGTATTCTCGACCCGCGCATCATCGGCGCCGAGCACTACGAGGTTGCGCGTCAGGTGAAGCAGATCCTGCAGCGCTACAAGGACCTGCAGGACATCATCGCGATTCTCGGCATCGACGAGCTGTCGGAAGAAGACAAGCTCGCCGTGTCGCGCGCGCGCAAGATCCAGCGCTTCTTGTCGCAGCCGTTCTTCGTCGCCTCGCAGTTCACCGGGCGCGAGGGCAAGTACGTGTCGATTGCCGACTCGATCAAGGGCTTCAAGGAAATCTGCGACGGCAAACACGACGGCGTGCCCGAGCAGGCGTTCTACCTCCAGGGCACGATCGAAGACGTGCTCGAGAATGCCGCTAAGATGAAGCAGTAACCCATGGCCCTGCCCACGTCGATCACGCTCCACATCGTCACGCCCGACCGCTCGTTCACTCACGAGGTGGACGAGGTGTCGCTGCCGGGTTCCGAAGGCGACTTCGGCGTGCTGCCTGGACATACGCCGCTCTTCTCGGCGCTGCGTACCGGACAGATGTGGTACCGCAAGGGCACCGACAAGCATGCGCTGGCCGTGTCGGTGGGTTTCGTGGAAGTGCTACCGGGCAAGGTCACGGTGATTTCACAGGTGGCCGAACGCGCTGAAGACTTCGACGAAGCCCGGGCCACGGCGGGCATGAAGCGGGCCGAGGAGATGGTGGGTCCCACGGCGCCGGACATGGACTTCGAGCGGGCGCGCCTGGCGCTGCTGCGCACGCTGCAGCAGCTGCAATCCGACACGCGGCGCGGGCGTTGATGACCGTGGCAGCCTGACGGCGCCGCCCGAGCCGCCCGAATGTTCCACCACCTCCGCGCGCTCCCGAGATACCGCGGCCTGATCCAGACCCTCGTCGTGCGCGACCTCAAGGCGCGCTACCGCGGTTCGGTGCTGGGCTTCTTCTGGTCGTTCTTCAACCCCCTGCTGCTGATGGCGGTGTACACGTTCGTGTTCACCGTGATCATGCCAGGGGCCCACCCCGCCGACATTCAGCCCTACGGACTGTTCTTCTTCTGCGGCATCCTGCCGTGGACGTGGTTCAGCTCGTCGCTCACCGAGTCGGCCAACGTGCTCATTTCGGGCGGCAACCTGATCAAGAAGGTGCTGTTCCCGGCCGAAGTGCTGCCGATCGTGTCGGTGCTGGCGAACCTGGTCCACTTCATTCTCGGCCTGCCGATTCTGGCGGCCCTTCTCATCTACTACCAGCGTCCACTCGACCCGCTGGAGCTGCTGTGGTTCCCCGTGATCATCGTCGTGCAGTTCTTCTTCACGACCGGGCTCGCCCTGCTGCTGGCAGCGCTCACGGTGCACTTCCGCGACATCAAAGACATTCTGGCGAACATGCTCACGTTGTGGTTCTTCTCGACGCCGATCATCTACTCGATTCAGATGGCGCCGCCGGGCTACCGCTGGGTGCTCAACCTGAATCCGATGACGCACCTGGCAATCTCGTACCAGGAAGTGCTGTTCCACGTGGGGCCGCACGGCCACTGGAAGTGGCTGCTGGCGCTCGGCGCCGGCTCCTTGTTGGTCTTCCTGGCTGGGTACTTCATCTTAGACCGCCTGCGTGACTCGTTCGCGGAGGAAGTCTGATGGCGGGGCTCGGGGCCCGGGTCCCGGGGCTCGGGAAGAACGAACGCTTGTCATGACGAATGCGATAGACGCCGTCAACGTCACGAAGGTGTACCGCAAGTACGCCAAGAAGAAACAGTTCGCCACGTTGAAATCGGCGCTGCTCAGCGGCAGCCTGGTCAGCGAACTCCAGCCCGACGAAACCTTCGAAGCCCTGCGCGGCGTGTCGTTCACCGTGCCCAAAGGCTGCACCTACGGCGTTGTCGGCCGCAACGGTTCGGGCAAGAGCACGCTGCTCAAGTGCGTGGCCGGGATCACGAAGCCCACCACCGGCACTGTCACCGTGGCCGGCCGCATCTCGGCGCTCATCGAACTCGGCGCGGGGTTCCATCCCGAAATCTCCGGGCGCGAGAACGTCTTCATCAACGGCATCATGCTCGGCCTGACGAAGCGCGAAATCCAGAAGCGCTTCGACGAGATCGTCGAGTTCGCCGAGATGAAGGATTTCATCGACGCGCCGGTAAAGACCTATTCTTCCGGCATGTACATGCGCCTGGGCTTTGCCGTGGCGATCCACGTCGACCCTGAGGTGCTGCTGGTCGACGAAGTGCTCGCGGTCGGCGACCAGGGCTTCACCGTGAAGTGCCTCGACAAGTTCGCGGAGTTCCGCCGCCGCAACAAGACCATTCTGCTCGTGACCCACTCGCTCGACCTCGTGGAGAAATTCTGCGACCAGGCGCTGTGGCTCGACCGGGGCAAGACGCACGGCGAAGGCGACCCCAAACGCGTCGTCACCGCCTACATCATGGATGTCGAGAGCGCGGAAGAGCAGCAGCTCGCGAAAGAAGAAGCAAAGCGTGTCGCCCACGCTGCCACTGACGCGCCGCCCGCGGCGGCCGAGCAGTCGCACAACCCGGTGGAGACAGCCGTTGCGCCGGCCGACATGTTCAAGGCCACCGAAGGCCGGTGGGGATCGCGCGAACTCGAAGTGACAGCCGTGACGATCGTGGATGCGGCCGGCACGCCGTCGCACGTGTTCCATAGCGGTGACCCGCTCACCGTGCGCATGGCCTTTCGTGCGCACCAGCCGCTGCGGGATTTCGTGTTCGGCTTCGGGA
>JANNEJ010000700.1:0-2553 GCA_031378585.1 Acidobacteriota bacterium
GACGATGAGCCGCATCGTCTGGTAGGCGGCCTGCACCGAGGCCGGCGCCTGTTGCGCATTCATCCGACTCGCTTCGCCCAGGAAGATCTCGTAGAGCACGAAGAACCAGCCGGCCATGCTGACAATGAAGGCCGGCCATACGCCCATGTAGCCGGCTTCGCCCAGGTAGCCGAACACCAGCATCACGAAGATGCCCACCATCAGTCGCCAGAAGATGCCCACCGGCGGCTTCGCAATGGCTGACAGAATCAGGTAGAACTCCGTGATGAGCAGCGGCACGGTGATCAGCCAATCGATGTAGCGGAAGACCGTGGGCGTGCTGCCGGTTGTGACCCACATGTCGCGCATGTAGAAGTAGTGCACGGCCGCGACCAGCGTCACGAGCCCTGAGACCGTCAGCGAGGTTTTCCACTTCCCCGTAACGCGCTGCGTCTCGAGGAAGAAGAACGCGGTGGCCGCAATCAGGGCCATTGAGATGGCCCAGAACGAGATTCCGACGAAGTCGTCGGGCCGAAGCACCGCGCCGGCCTCAGCATACGCAAGACCAGGCACGGCCACGGTGGCGAGGCAGGCAATCGATCGGAACACAACTCCCATGTGGGACACTCCAATGCTGACGGCCACAGGGTGGCCGGATGATTCAAACAGCCATTTACTGACCGGTTGGACATCCGCAGCTGGGCTGACGGTCCGCGATGAACCCGGCCCCGTCGTCGGCACGTCATAGCGGGGTATGGTTCACCGCAGTGATTCCGTCTTCGTGGCGGCCGCGTTCCTGTCGTTCGTGTTCTCTGTCTACCTCTGGTTCTCTGGGCAACGCGACGAAGGCATGTTCGTGGGCATCTGGGTGCCCTCGATCCTGTCGTTCGCGACCCTGACTGCACAGGCGAGGCGGCGCTGACATGTCGACGACGGCCATTCTTCTCGTCGGCATCTTCGTGACCGCTCTGTGCGCGTTCGGCCTGTGGTTCACGATCGTCGAAGTGCAGCGACTGTCGCGCAACTCCAAGTCGTGACGAGCGCCGACCTGGACGGTTTGACGTTTGTCGTGGTTGCCGCCGGCAGCGCGGTCGGTGCGCGCGTCGCGCACATGCTGTCGGCACGCGGAGCGCGGATGGTGCTTGCCGGCCGCGATGCCGCGGCGTTGGCGCCGCTGGCGGCCTCGGTCGGTGGACTGGTCGTCACTGCCGACGCGGCGAACTTCGAGGATGTGGAGCGGTGCGTGACGGAGGCCGTCACCACGACCGGCCGAATCGACGGCATCGTGAACTGTGCCGGCTCGATCCTGCTGAAGCCCGCGCATCTGACCTCCGCGCAGGAGCTGCAGGACGTGCTCACGGCCAACCTCATCACGGCCTTCGCGACCGTGCGAGCGGGCGCCGGCGCGATGCGTCAGCGAGGCGGGTCGGTCGTGCTGCTGAGTTCGGCCGCCGCCGCGATTGGTTTGCCCAATCACGAGGCCATTGCCGCCGCGAAAGCTGGAGTGTCGGGGCTCGCACGTTCTGCGGCCGCGACCTACGCGCCCTACGGCATTCGTGTAAACGCCGTGTCACCGGGACTCGTCGACACGCCGATGAGTCAGGCGATTACTTCAAACGAGCTGGCGCGCAAAGCGTCAATCGCCATGCATCCGCTCGGACGGCTGGGCACGGCCGACGACATCGCGGAGGCTGTCTGCTGGTTGCTCACGCCTCAGAGCGCGTGGGTGACCGGACAGGTCATCGGCGTCGATGGCGGCCTCGCCACGCTGAAGTCGCGCAGCAAGACCGACGGCCGTTCGTGAACCTCACGCACCGCCGGTCGCGTCGTAACTGAAGTCGGGCAGGCGGTCACGCGGCATATGGCCGCGACACCACGGGACCTGACACCTTGACTCACTGGAGACTGACCCACATGAAGGCATTCAAGACGTTCGTACTCGGCGCGGCAGTGACCGCCATGGCGCTGTCGGCGGGAACCACCGTGCGCGCACAGGGCAAAGACATCGTCGACACCGCCGTGGCGGCTGGACAGTTCAAGACCCTGGCCGCGGCCCTGACCGCAGCCGGCCTGGTGCCCACGCTGAAGGGCGCGGGACCGTTCACCGTGTTCGCGCCCACCGACGAGGCATTCGCGAAGCTGCCCAAGGGCACGGTCGAAGACTTGCTCAAGCCCGAGAACAAGGCCAAGCTCACGGCCATCCTCACGTATCACGTGGTGGCCGGCAAGGTGATGGCAGCCGATGTGGTGAAGCTCACCTCGGCCAAGACCGTGCAGGGCGGCTCGGCGAAGGTCTCGATGATGGGCGGCGGCGTGATGATCGACGCGGCGCATGTGACCAAGACCGACATCGCGGCGTCAAACGGCGTGATTCACGTGATCGACACGGTGCTGATGCCGAAGGCCGACACCTCCTCGAAGTAGCATCACCGGAGCGCCTCGCGCCAGGCGCGGCACGAGCGGGAAAGCGAGGGGCCAGCCGAGTATGTCGGCGGCCCCTCGAACGACGTACGGCGCCTGCGGCTCAGGGCTGCTGCAGCTCCACGACGATCACCTCAATCGGCTCGGTGCCGT
>JANNEJ010000719.1:0-1635 GCA_031378585.1 Acidobacteriota bacterium
GTCATCACGTCGGCGACGGCCTGCTGCGTGTTGGTCTCGAAGCGCAGATCGCGGTTCGTCAAGATGCCGACGAGCCACCGCATCCATGAAGCACTCGAGTTGATGGCGCGCGACCGCATTTCGGGCGTGCCGGTCACCGAGGACGGCAGCAAGGAAGGCCGGCTCGTCGGCATCTTGACGAACCGCGATCTGCGCTTCGAGACCAACACGCAGCAGGCCGTCGCCGACGTGATGACGAAGGAGAACCTCATCACGGTGCCGGTCGGCACGACCCTCGACGGGGCTCGCGAGATCCTGCACCAGAAGAAGGTCGAGAAGCTCCTGGTCGTGGACCACGCCTACCGCCTGAAGGGCCTCATCACGGTCAAGGACATCCAGAAGGCGATCAAGTACCCGAACGCCTGCAAAGATTCGCTCGGCCGCCTCCGCTGCGGCGCCGCCGTTGGCACGGCGCAGAACACGCTGGACCGCGCGGCCGCCCTCGTCGAGGCCAACGTGGACGTGCTCGTCGTCGACACCGCCCATGGTCATAGCCAGGGCGTGCTCGACATGGTGCGCGAACTGCGACGCCGCTACCCAGAGGTGGACATCGTGGCCGGCAACGTGGCCACCGCGGAAGCCACCGAGGCACTCATCAAGCTCGGCGTGGACGGGGTGAAGGTCGGCATTGGCGCCGGCTCGATTTGCACCACCAGGGTCGTGGCTGGCGTCGGCATGCCGATGATCTCGTCGATCTACGAATGCGCGCAAGCCGCCCGGCCCTGCGGCGTGCCGATCATCGCCGACGGCGGCATCCGCTACTCGGGCGACGTCGTGAAGGCCCTGGCCGTGGGCGCAACTTCCGTGATGATCGGCAACCTGTTTGCCGGTACCGACGAGAGCCCCGGTGAGCTCATCCTCTTTCAGGGCCGCAGCTTCAAGGAGTACCGCGGCATGGGCTCGCTCGGCGCGATGCGCCAGGGCAGCCGCGACCGCTACTTCCAGGATGAATTCCAATTGGAAGGCAAGAGCAGCACGGACAAGCTCGTGCCCGAGGGCATTGAGGGCCGGGTGCCACACAAAGGCAGCCTGGCCTCACTCGTGCACCAACTCGTCGGCGGCCTTCGCGCCGGCATGGGGTACTGCGGCTGCGGCACCATCGACGACCTGCAGCGCGACGCGCACATCGTGCGCATTACCCCAGCGGGTCAGCGCGAGAGCCACGTGCACGACGTGACGATCACCAAGGAAGCCCCGAACTACCGGACGGAATAGGCGCCCCCTTGGCGACGCCGTGAGCCGGCGGGCACCTTGAAGTGCCTTTCAGGCGCACTTCGGCCGCAGGCGGACTTGGCTGGGATGGTGACCATCGCCTCTCATGCCGATCCGATCGAGATGCCGCGGGTGTCGCCGCCACGGTCGGTGATGCCAACGACGACGGCGCCTGCGGGCATTCGCGTCAAGCGCTCGGCCCACTCCACGACCAGCACGCCCGACTCGGCCAGTGCCGGATCGAAGCCCACCTCGTCGAGATCGATGCGCTCGATTCGGTAGAGGTCGAGATGCACGAGCGGCAGTCGCCCCCCGCAGTACTCGTGCACCAATGTGAACGTCGGGCTCGTGACGACATCCGCCGACAGGCCCAGCCCGCGCGCC
>JANNEJ010000721.1:0-4569 GCA_031378585.1 Acidobacteriota bacterium
GCGCACGGCTCGCACTGGCGCTCGACGACTTCAGGGCGTCGGAGTCCAGCGTGCGGCCGTTGCCGGATGCGGATCTCGCCGTCGCCCGCGCCGTGCTCGCTGGTTGTGCCGCGGCGGCTGACGTTCACGGCGGCGCTGCGAAGTGATGCACGTTCACGACGAACCGGACCGACGCACGAAACGCCGGTCCGGTCGCTAGTGAGGAGGTCGCCCTACCGCACTGCCTGCAGGATGAAGTCGAGCGTGTTGCCGGGCACCGAGCCGATCGCGTAAACGAAGTAACGGGTACCGGACGCAAACGTCAGCGGCGCCGTGGGCGTCACGGCCGTGCCGGTGAAGGCCAGCTGCAGCTGCAGCGGAATCGTGGTGGCCGGCACCTCGAGGTCGCCGAAGTAAGGATTGGTCAGCGCCAGCTTCGGGAAGCCGCCCGCCACGAGCTGCACTGCCGGCGCCTGCACCGCGTGCCGCACGCTGACGCGCGCCATCCCCGATGCCACCGGCGAGTTGTCGTTCCGGTAGATGGTGGCCGTCGGCGCACCCTGACCGTTTAGATGCGCGACGACGCTCAGCTCGACGTTATTGGGAATGACGGCGCCGAGCACCGCGATCACCGGCTGCGCCGTCTGCGGATTCGCGCCCTGTGCGTAGATGCGGATGTCCACAGTGGCCGGGCCGGCCTGCACGTCGGCAATCGCCTTGGGCAGGAAGCCCGCGATGGTGGGCGTGGCGGGAATAGGCGCGCCGGCCAGCGATGCATACACGTCAACAGGGACGCCGGGGATGCCGTGAATCACGAACACCCGCGAGGCCGCCTCGGCCGCACCGGCCACCAGGATCATCGAGAGCGAAAACGCCAGGAAGAAGAACTTACGCATGGTACACAGACCTCCGGTAGAGACATTGCGAAAGGATGCGCGCCGTGCCGACTGCGGCGATTGACGCACGTATCACGGCGGGTCGCTTGACTGCCGCCGCTATCTCCTCAGACGCACGTGGGAATAGGGACGTTGCAGAGGGGTTTTCGACTGGTGGGCCCGTATGGCTTTGGATACGATCGTGGGCATGATGATCGCTCGCTCCACGCTCTTCATCCTGTGCGCCCTGCTGTCGATGGCCCAGACCCCCACGCCGGTTCGGCCCACCACTCCGGTCGGTCCCCCGATTCGCGTGCTGCAGCCCGATCCCCCGATGACATGTTCGTCGTGCGTGGAATGGAACGGTCCGCGTGAGCCCTTCAAGGTCTTTGGCAACACCTACTTCGTGGGCACGTCGGGACTGTCGGCGCTGCTCATCGTGACTGACCAGGGCCTGATTCTGATGGACGGCGCGCTGTCGCAGAGCGTGCCGATCATCGACGCGAATATCCACACGCTGGGCTTCAAGACGACCGACATCAAATACATCCTGACGTCGCACGCGCATTACGACCACTCAGGCGGCCTGCACGCGCTGCAGCGCTACACCCGCGCCACGGTGCTTGGCAGCGCCTCGACCGCGCGCGCGCTGGCGCTGGGGTATCCCGTGCCTGACGATCCGCAGTACGAGGGTCCGAACACGGACGGCTTCCCGAAGATCGAGAACGTCAAGGTCGTGAGACACAACGAGGCGATGCGCCTCGGCACCACCACCGTGACGCCGCACTACATGCCGGGTCACACGCCCGGCGCCACGAGCTGGACATGGCAATCGTGCGAGGGCACGCGCTGCCTGAACATCGTGTACGGCGACAGCCTCACGCCGAACTCGAATAGCACGTTCCGCTTCACGGGCAGCGCGAAGGAGCCGAACATCGTCGAGAGCTTTCGCACCTCGATTCACCGCATGGCCGCGCTGTCGTGCGACATCCTGATCACCACGCATCCGCAGTCGTCGAATCTCGACGCGAAGCTCAAGGGACGCGTCGACAAGGGGCTGGCGCCTGGCGCGCCGGGCGATCCGTTCATGGCACCGGGCGAGTGCAAGGCACTGGCGGACCGGTCTATGAAGCAACTCGACGAGCGCGTCGCGACCGAACGGAAGCAGTAGCCGGTGCCGACGCTCGGTGTAGTGGTGCTCGGCGCGATTGCCGTCTTCGTGCTGGTGCTCGGGTCGCTCGTGATGCAGGGACGCCGGCAGACGCGCGCCCGTCAGTCGCAGCGATCGGATCTGGGACTGCAGCGCGTGGCGATTCCAGATCCCGTGCTCACGGCCCGCATTCTCGCCGCGTGTTCCTCAGGCGCTGCCGAGGGCGATGCCACGCTGGCCGGACTCGAGCGCGTGGCCATCGACCAGCCGGGCACGTGGTACGTGGCCATGGTGAAACCGGCATCGGCAGCCGGCGCTGCGGCGGCCGATGGCGCTTCGCCGCCCATGCGGGTGCTGCTCGTCATTGACGGCCTGCCGCGGCCGGGCACGGCGACAGAGCCTGCGGTCATCGACGGCACCGGCGGTCTATGGACGCAGCGGTGGGCACCGGGGCTGCTCGTCGTGGAGGGCGCGCCCGGGGCCGGCGATGCCGTGCGCGACTTCGAGAAGATGAAAGACGCTGGGACGCGCGCGGTGGCGGCCGACCCGGCGCAGTAACTGCCACAGTGGCAGAAACGGCCACATGTAACGGGGCCTGTCACCGTCACATGTCGATCCGTTACAGACCCCTTGCATCCAACGGTGACGGGCCTCGTCACAAAAGACCTTGGCACACTGGCGGTGACAGGCCCCGTTACAATTCGCGCGGCGTTCTCTAGTAGGTCGCCAGCGCGTTCACCGGGAAGCCGGTGCCTCCGGTGACCGGCACCGGCGCCACGGTGAGCATGAACTCCCACCGCTTCTGCGCCGCCGCCAGGTCACCGAGCGCTTCCAGATCCTGATTATCGAGAATGTTGATGCCCAGTGCCGTGATCACGAGCGTGTGCACGGGCAGATTGATGCCGGTCACAAGCGAGGGCACGACATCGAGCGCGTCGTCGCTGCCGATGAGCGCTACGCCGCGCGCCTTGAGCCACGCGGCGGTCGAGGCATGCAGCCCCGCGGCGTTCTGCCCGACGTTCCATGGTCCCAGCGCCGCGCGCCGGGCCCACCGGCCCGTGCGGATGAGCAGCGCGTCACCTGGCCCCACCTTCACGCCGGCGCGCTTTTCCCACGCCTCCAGATCCTCTACGAAAATCGGCGTGCCCGGCTCCAGGTACGGCAGGCCTTTGTGGCGCGCCATGTCCATCAGCACCCCGCGCGTCACGTAACCATTGCGAAACGTCTGCACGCCCAGCTTGGTGCAGCCGGCTTCCGTGTTCACGTCGGCGCGAGCGTAGCCGTTGTAGGTCTGATCCTTGTAGAGGATGTGGCAGAGCGCGTCGAGGTGACTGTGCGCGTAGCCGTGATACGACACGCGATAGGTGTCGGTCGAGAAGCCGCGGTTCATCGTGTGCTCGAACGGACTCGCGTTGTCGGCGTCCTTGGTCGTGATCGGTGAATGCGCCAGGCCCACGGCGCGGCCGAGACGCACGAGGGAGGCGGCCTGCTTGCCCTTGGCCTCGGTGATGAGATTGGCGGCGCCGCGTTCGTCGGTCGCCCCCCAGCGCCCCCAGTTGGACACCTGCTTGAAGTAGGTGTCGAACTCGTCGGCGGTGGTGGGCATCCGCGCGGCCGAGGGTCCGGGCGACAGGATCGCCGCGGCGGGAGCAGCCGGGACGACCTGACCCGCGCCAGCGGGCGGCGTCGGCGCCTGTTGCGCGCGAGCGGCGGGCCCGGCGAAGGCGGCAACCAGGGCGAGCGTGGCCAGGGCAACAGGCATCCAGATGCGCATGCCCGACAGTCTACGCTTTGCGGACATCGCAGATACTGCGATCAACAGGGGTCAGACCCCTTCGTTCGCGATGTCACGGTGACAGGCCTCGTTACATCACGTGACACGCACGGATGGGTTGAATCCCGGGCGCGGGGCCCGTATCGTTAGCGCCCAGGAGACCTGCCATGTCGAACGACCGTCGCAGCCGTCGAGAATTCATGAATGTCACGGGGGCCACGGTGGCCGGCGTGGTGGGTGCGCCCTTCATCGGCGGCTCCGCCAAGGTACAGGCCGTGCAGGCGGCCGTGAGTGGCGGCTCGGACCCCGACCTGATCGTGGTCAACGCGAAGGTCTACACCGTGGACCCGCAGTCGCCGCGCGCAGAGGCGTTTGCCATCACCGCAGGCCGATTCAGCGCCGTGGGCAGCACCAGTGACATCAAGGGCCTGGCCGGCAAGAGCACGCAGGTCTACGACGCCAAGGGCCTGACCGTCGTGCCGGGCTTCATCGACTGCCACAACCACGCGGGCGGCGAGACGCTGCTTTACGACGTGCTCGTTGGCAACCCGTTCGAAGTGGAGTTTGTGAGCATCCTCAGCATCGTCGGCAAGCTGAAAGCGAAGACGCAGACGCTGCCGCCGGGCACCTGGATCGAGGGCTACTTCTTCGACGACACGAAGGTGAAGGACACGCGCGGCCTGCACAAGAAAGACCTCGACGAGGTGTCGAAGGACCATCCGGTGGTGGTGCACCACCGCGGCGGCCATACAGCTTCTACAACAGCAAGGCCTTCGAGATGGCGGGCTTCA
>JANNEJ010000722.1:0-2852 GCA_031378585.1 Acidobacteriota bacterium
GGAGCAACCCGATGCGACGTCTATTGATGGTCTCGGTGGTGTGCGCAGCGCTGACCGCACCGGCCTGTGGCGGCAACGACGGCCCGACCGCGCCGAGTGGTGGCGGCAGCACGGGTGGTACCGGCGGCGGAGCCACCGGCACGACCACCATCACCATCGGCACAGATGGCCGGGTCAGCCCAGCCAGCATCACGGTGCCCCCAGGCTCGCGCGTGACCTTTGTGAACAACCACAATCGGGCACACGACATGAGCTCCGATCCGCATCCGAGCCACGAGGATTGCCCGGAAATCAACCAGGTGGGCTTCCTGCAGGCCGGCCAGACGCGCACGACGGGCAACCTGAACACGGTGCGCCGGTGCGGTTTTCACGATCACAACGAGCCCAGCAACAACGGGCTCATCGGCTCGATCACGATTCAGTAGGCAAGGCGGCCTGTGCCGGCCTGGTGGTCCAGCCGGCTACTGCTTTGAACGGTCGTTCAACTCCATGCTAGAGTTGAGGGGTCGCGGGCGCAGATGCGCCCCCTCCGCCCCATGCCACCCGTCGCCAGCACCCTGGCCAGCGCCGACCGGCGCATCGACATCCTGAAGAGCGCGGCGGCGGCATTTCGCCGGCGCGGCTATCACGGCGCCAGCGTCGACGAAATCGCCAGCGCCCTCGAGATGACGAAGGGCAACCTCTACTACTACTTCCGCAATAAGGAAGAGATTCTGTTTGCCTGCCACGAGTACTCGCTCGACGTGCTCCTCGCGCTGCTGGAGAACGTGCAGGCCGCCTCGTCTGCGCCCGACGTGAAGCTGCGCACGCTGGTGCTGGCAATCGTGCATCTCATCATCGACGAGCTGCAGGGCACGGCGCTCACGCTGGATCTGCAGGCGCTGTCGCCGCCACTGCAGCGCAAGGTGATCGCGCGCCGCGACGCGTTCGACCACGGACTGCGCGCCATCATTCAAGACGGCATGGACCAGGGCGTCTTCAGGCCCGGCGATCCCAAGATGGCGGGGTTTGCGGTGATGGGCGCCGTGAACTGGATCGCCAAGTGGTTCGACCCGGCCGGCCCGATGACCTCAGACGAGATCGGCCGCGCGTTTGCCGACTATCTGGTCGGAGGGATGGGCACGAAGCAACCTGATACTCTTGATCTCTTGATCGGGTGATCTGGCGATCGCGATCGGGCGATACTACTGGGTTGTGTCACCAGGCCGCAATTCCAGCACCTCGATGGCGCTGCCGGCCAAATGCGTCTTCAGCATCTCGGGCGTGCCGGTCAGCAGCGGGAACGTGCCCCAGTGCATCGGCACGACCTGCTTCACCCCGAGCCACTTGGCGGCCAGCGCCGCGCTGTCTGGTCCCATCGTGAAACGGTCGCCAATCGGCAGGAACGCGATGTCGGGGCGGTAGAGTTCGGCAATGAGCTTCATGTCGCCAAAGAGCGACGTGTCGCCGGCAAAGTAGATCGTCTGCCCGTTCTCGAGCCCCACGACGAACCCCGCCGGCTCGCCCAGATAGGTGAGGTCGCTGCTGCTGCTGTGGCGCGCGTCGGTCATCGTGATGCGCAGACCATGCGTATGGATCGTGCCGCCCTTGTTCATGGGCTCCAGGTGCGTGACGCCTTTTGCTCCCAGCCACGAGGTGATCTCGTCGATGCCGACCACGGTGGCGCCGGTGCGCCTGGCGGTGACCGCCGCGTCGCCAATGTGGTCGCTGTGCCCGTGCGACACCAGAATCAGGTCGGCGGCCTTCGGTTCCTGGCCCGCCGGGAAGCTCGGATTACCGGTGTACCACGGGTCGAAGAGCACGGTCTTTCCGCCCGGCGTACGCAGCGAGAAGGCGCTATGGCCCAGCCACGTAATAGCGAGACGGCCGGTCGTCATGCGGCTCAGTATGCCATCGCGCCGGACCCACGCACCACGGGCGCGCACAGGGGCACCGGCCACCTCGGCGCGCGTCGCCGGTCCCTGGCTCCGATTCCCCGCGTCCGTTACACTAGAACCGTGGAAGCTCCCCTCACCTTCATCCGTCCGCGTGAGCCCAAGCCCGACTGGCTGAAGGTGCGCGCCCCGGGGTCGGACAACTACCTCCGGCTCAAGAGCATCATGCGCGACCTGAAGCTGAACACGGTCTGCGAAGATGCTCGCTGCCCGAACATCGGCGAGTGCTGGCACCACGGCACGGCCACGTTCATGATCCTGGGCGACGTCTGCACTCGTGCGTGCGCCTACTGCGCGGTGAAGCACGGGCGTCCTGAGGCGCTCGACGTGCACGAGCCGGCGCGAGTGGCCGAGGCCGTGCAGGCCATGGCGCTGCAGTATGCCGTGATCACGTCGGTAGACCGCGACGACCTGCCCGACTGCGGCGCGTCTACCTTCGCGGACACGATTCGCCAGATCAAAGCGCGGGTGCCCGCCTGCCGGGTGGAAGTGCTGATTCCCGACTTCAAGGGCGAGGCGACCTCGCTCCAGGCCGTACTCGACGCGCAGCCCGACATCCTGAACCACAACACCGAGACCGTGCCGCGTCTCTACCGCATGGCGCGGTCGGGCGGAAAGTACACGCGCTGCCTCGAGCTGCTCGACCGCGCGCGCCGCTACACGCCGGGCATCCCGACCAAGACCGGCCTCATGGTGGGCCTGGGCGAGGAGCACGACGAACTCGTGCAGGTGTTCACGGACCTGCGCGAGGTGGGCGTGGCCATCCTCACCATCGGTCAGTATCTGCGTCCCTCGACCGACCACGCGCCGATGACGCGTTACTACCATCCCGACGAATTCCGCGAGCTCAAGCGCATCGCGCTCGGACTGGGCTTCGCGCCCGTCGAGGCTTTTGACTTCGATCCCGACGCCGTGCGA
>JANNEJ010000735.1:0-5540 GCA_031378585.1 Acidobacteriota bacterium
GCTGTCGGGCCCGGCGATCGACCGCATTGAAAATGCGCCGATCGACATGCTGATCATTACCAACACCAGTCCACTCACCGCCGATCGCGCGAACTGCCCGAAGATCGTGGTGCTCTCGGTGGCGCGACTGCTGGGGCAGGCCATCCGCAGTATCCACGAAGAGACATCTGTTTCGTCACTGTTCGTTTAACGAACGAGCCTGGGGCTCATGTCCCGGGCTCGGAGTTCTGGAAGAAAAGAAGGACACGCAGTTATGGAAGTGACACTCGAGGCGGTCAAGCGGTCTGGCAAGGGCAAGAACGAGGCTCGGCGACTCCGAGCGACGGGGCAGTTGCCTGCCGTGGTGTACGGTGCCCAGAAGGCAGGCGATGCCATCGCCCCCGTGCAGGTGGCGGTGAGCCCGAAGGAGATGATGCGCATCCTCCACTCGGCCTCGGGCGTCAACACGCTCATCACGCTGAACGTCACTGGCGAGAGCACCCAGCGGGTGCTCGTGCGCGAGTTCCAATTGGATCCGGTCACACAGCATCTGCTGCACGCGGATTTCTACCGTGTCAACCTCGAGAAGAAGATCTCCGTGCAGGTGCCCATCGTGCTGCACGGAGAGGCGAAGGGCGTGAAGCAGCAGGACGGCGTGCTCGAGTTCCTGCACAAGGAAATCGAAGTCGAGTGCCTGCCCTCGCAGATTCCTGAGCACATCGACATCGACGTGAGCGACCTCGAACTCGGCCAGGCGATTTACGTGAAGGACATCGCCGCCAACGCGACCTGGATTCCGCTCAGCGAGAACGACCTGATGCTGGTGCACATCGTGTCGGCCAAGGTCGTCGCCGAGCCGGCAGCTGACGCCGTGGCCGCGGCGCCTGGGGCCGCCGAGCCCGAGGTAGCGAAGAAGGGCAAGACCGACAAGCCGGCTGACGAGAAGGACAAGCCGAAGAAGTGAAGCTCGTCGTTGGACTGGGCAATCCGGGGGTGCGCTACGAAAATACGCGCCACAACGTCGGATTCCAGGTCATCGACGAACTGGCGCGACGCTGGCACGTGGATCAGTGGCGCAGCGAACATCAGGCCCTCGTGGCCAAAGTGCGGCTCGGCGACCAGCAGGTGCTGGTCGCCAAGCCGATGACGTTCATGAATCTCAGTGGCGAGGCCGTTTCGGGCCTTGCGGGGTTCTACAAAGTGTCCGTGCCCGATACGCTCGTGGTACTCGATGAAGTGGCGTTGCCATTGGGGCGGGTGCGGGCGGGACGGGGCGGGAGCGACGGTGGCCACAACGGTCTGAAGTCGATCGTCGGCCGCCTGGGCACGCTCGACGTGCCGCGACTGCGCATTGGCGTGGGACGCGGTGACGGGCGACGGGAACTCGTGGATCATGTGCTCGGCAAGTTCGCCGAGGACGAACGCGATGCAGTAGAGGCGGCCGTGCTGCGGGCCGCCGATGCCTCGGTGATATTCGTCACCGAGGGCATCGAACGCGCGATGAACGCGTTCAACGCAGCCAACGACAAGCAGGACCCCGGCGCCGTCGGTTGACGGCCCGGCAGGTCTCCTTGCCACTACGGTGGCCAAGTCGTCGTGCGGAGGGTCAGGTGAGGAAGGACCGCGAAGGCGGGCCTGCTTCGCCGAAGCCCGAAGGGCGAAGGCGAGTCCACAAGGAGAACGGATGAGCGAACGGAAGTACGAACTGGTCTACGTCATGAAGCCCGATGCCACCGAAGCGGAGGTGGCCGAACAGCAGACGCAGATTGAAGCCATCATCGCGCGCGTGGGCGGCACTCTCGAGAAGACCGATCCGTGGGGCCGGCGCAAACTTGCCTACGACATCGGCGATCACAAGGAGGGCTTCTACGTCCTGCATTTGATCGCGGGCTCGGGTGAGCTCATGAAAGAGATCGACCGCCGGCTGCGTAACACCGAGGGTCTGTTGCGGCATCTCGTCGTACGTGTCGACGAGCACGAACGCAAGGCCGACCGCGCGAAGAACATCCGCGTGGAAGATTCCCGCCGGCGCCGCGTCGCGCGTGGGTTGCCTCCCGATCGCCAGCCCGGTGAGGGCCCGCAGGCGCAGGACGGCGACGATGACGACCGCGACGGTTTCGATCCCACGGAGGCATAAGGCATCATGGCATTTGCAAAGAAGTCAGGCCCGGCCGGCAAGGCGCGCGGACGCGGCGCCAAGGCGACCGGCGACAAGAAGGACGGCCAGCGCCGGGGGATGTTCCGCCGCCGCAAGGTCTGCAAGTTCTGCGCGGAGCGCATCGACGACATCAACTACAAGGACGTCCGGGTGCTATCCGGGTTCGTTCCTGAGCGCGGCAAGGTGCTGCCGCGCCGTATTTCTGGAACCTGCGCGCTGCACCAGCGCAAGCTTCGCACGGCCATCATGCGAGCGCGGCAGATCGCGCTCCTGCCGTACGTGATCGACTAGGAGGAGCCATGGAAATCATCCTCCGCGACCACGTGGAACACCTGGGAACCCGCGGCCAGATCGTGAAAGTGGCCGACGGCTACGCCCGCAACTACCTGCTACCGCGCAAACTCGCCCTGCTCGCCACCGATGCGAACAAGAAGCGGGTCGAGCGCGAACGCAAGATCGCCGAGGTCCGCGAAGGCGAGGAACGCTCGTCGTCCGAGGCCATTGCCGCGAGGCTCTCGACCCTGGAACTGGCGTTCACCCGCAAGGTGGGCGAGACGGAGCATCTGTTCGGGTCCGTTACCAGCCAGGACATCGCCGATGCCGTGAAAGCCAAGGGTTTCGAGATCGACAAGCGCAAGATCCTGCTGCCCGACGCCCTCAAGGCGCTCGGCGAATTCTCGGTGCCGGTCAAGCTGCACCGCGACGTGACCGCTCAACTGAAGGTCACGGTCTCCAAGGAATAGCGGGGCTCGGGACTCGGGTCCCGGGGCTCGGTTACGTTCACGCCGCAGCCGGGTGCGCACGCGCGCACCCGGCTGTTCTATTTCCGCTGCCGTCAAGTACTTGCGCCCGCCCGAAGAGCGGGCGTAGAGTTCAGTTTCCGCCCCGGGCACCGAGCCCCGGGCCTCGAGCCCCGCCTGTCCATGGCTGAAACCGTCGCCGCCCACGAGCGCACCTTGCCGCACAATCTCGACGCCGAGCGATCGGTGCTGGGCGCGGTCTTGCTCGACAACGAGGCGTTCAACACGGCGATCGCCATTGTCACGTCGGCGGCGTTCTTTCGCGACGCGCATCGGCGCATCTTCGAGCGTATGACAGTGCTCGTCGAACGGCGCAGCGCCATCGATTTCGTGATCCTGCGCGAGGAGCTGGAACGCGCCGGTGAGCTCGAGGAGGTGGGGGGAGCCGCCTACCTGGCGTCGCTCGTCGACGGCGTGCCGCGTGCGACCAACGTCGAGTACTACGCGCGCATCGTGAAGGAAAAGGCCACGCTCCGCAGCCTGATCTTCGCGGCCAATAAAATCGTGGCCAATGCCTACGAGGCCGATCAGGACGCCGACCTGATCCTCGACGACGCCGAGGGCGCGATCTTCTCTGTGGCCGAAGACCGCGTGAAGGCCGGATTCGTGCCGATGCGGCAGCTCGTACAGGAGAGCTTTCCGAAGATCGAGAAGCTCTTCGAGCACCAGTCGTTCATCACGGGCGTGGGCACGCACCTGGTCGATCTCGACAAGATGACGCGCGGCTTCCAGCCCGGCGACCTCATCATCGTCGCGGCCCGGCCGTCGATGGGCAAGACGAGTCTCGTGCTGAATATCTGCCAGCATGTCGCCACCCATCCGGTGCCCGGCACCGACCGGATGGGCGTGGCCGGCGTATTCAGCCTGGAAATGTCGAAAGAGCAGCTGTTCATGCGCATGCTCTCGGCGGAGGCCGGCATCGACAGCTTCCGGCTGCAGAGCGGGCAGATCGGCCAGCGGGAGTACGGGCAGATCACGCACGCCATGGAGACGCTCGCCGAGGCGCAGCTCTTCGTCGATGACTCGGCTGGGGTCGGTGTGCTCGAGATGCGTGCCAAGGCGCGGCGTCTGCAGGCCGAGCACGGGCTCAGCATCCTCGCGGTCGACTACGTGCAGTTGATGACCGGGCGTGGCAAGTCCGAGAACCGCACGCTCGAACTCGGCGCGATCTCGCGTTCGCTCAAGGGTCTGGCCAAGGAGCTGAACGTGCCCATCATCGTGTTGTCGCAGCTGTCCCGCGCCCCGGAAGCCCGCTCGGACAAGCGGCCGATGCTGTCGGACTTGCGCGAGTCTGGCGCTCTCGAGCAAGACGCGGACGTGGTCATCATGATCTTCCGCGAAGAGATGTACAAGGCCGACAAGTCCGAGAAAGCCGAAAGCGACGGCATCGCCGAGCTCATTATCTCGAAGCAGCGCAATGGCCCGACGGGCACTGTGCGCGCGGCATTCATCGCGGGGCAGACCAAGTTCATGCCCCTCGCGCCAGGCATGTGATTCGCTGCACCTCCGCGCGGGTCGATCTCGGGGCCGTGCGGTCCAACTACCGCGCCCTCGTCGACTATCTCGCCACCGATACCGCGCTCGGCTACGCCGCCGGTCACGGTGGCGGCGTGCCGCCGGCCGTCATCGCGGTCGTCAAGGCCAACGCCTACGGACACGGCGCGGTGCCGGTGGCGCGCGCGCTCGTCGACGCAGGCGCCACGTGGCTGGCCGTGGCTGACATCGAAGAGGGCATCGAACTTCGTGAGGCGGGTGTGACCGGCCGCGTCCTGGTCTTCGGTGCGCTGAGCGTCAGCGACCCCGACGGGATTTTCACGCACGATCTGACCCCGACGATCTCGAGTCCAGGGGCGGCGCGCGTGCTCGCTGATGCGGCGGCGCGCCATGGCCGTCGGCTCACGTGTCATCTGAAGGTCGACACGGGACTGAACCGTCTGGGATTCCGAGATGACAACCTCCAGCGCACTCTGCCCGAAGTACTGGCCAGTCCATGGCTTGACGTCGAGGCGGTCTTCACGCACTTTGCAACCGCCGACGATGCCGAATACGAGCTCTTCGAACTGCAGCGCTCGCGGTTTGCAGTGGCGCGTGCCGCGGTGGCTGCTCTCGATGGTCGTGCGCGGATTGCACACGCCGCCAACAGCGCCGCGTGCCTGCGCGACTCGCGTACCTGGGGTGATCTGGTGCGCCCAGGGCTACTGCTGTACGGCGTGGTTCCACCGCCGCTCGCCTCCACGATCGCGCTTACCCCAGCCATGACGCTCACGAGCCGCGTCGTCGCGGTGAAAGGGGTGCGCGAAGGCGAGCGTGTGGGTTACGGCGCCCGGTACCAAGCCCAGGCGCCCGCGACCCTCGCCGTCGTGCCGGCGGGCTATGCCGACGGTCTCGACCGACGCCTCGAGGGGCGGGGCGCAGCTCTTGTGCGCGGCCAGCGCGCCCCGATTGTGGGTGCGGTCAGCATGGACATGCTGACCGTCGATGTAAGTGCCATTGACGGCGTGTCGCCGGGCGACGAGGTGGTGTTCCTCGGGTCGCAGGGCCCCGAGTCCTGGCAGACGATCGACGCCCGCGAGATGGCGGCGTGGATCGGCACCATTCCCTAC
>JANNEJ010000940.1:0-3461 GCA_031378585.1 Acidobacteriota bacterium
CTCGCGGCGGCGCGGGGGGCGGTGGGGGCGGCGGCGGGGGCGGTGGAGGCGGCGGCGGGGGCGTGACAATCGGCGGCGGCGGTGGTGGGGGCGCAGCTGGCGCGGGCTTCTTGGCGCACGCGGCCGATAGCACAACCAAGCTGAGGCAGAAGATCAGCGCGATCCCTGCAAATCGTCGTGGCAAACGCATCTTGTGTCTCCTGCGGGGGTCGATGAAACCGTTCGCGTCGCCTGGGAGGCTCGACGACTCGGAGAGTAGCCGGTGCCTACGCGGCATGTCAACGTAGATCGTACGTATCTGCACTGGATATCGGCACCGGCGCGCGCGACTGTAGACCCGGGGTCACGGTCACCTCGAACAGGCGCAGGCCCAATCGACGGCGATCGGTCGCGTTGCCGCGCTCTGATGGGGAAAAGGTCTGCGTCGTGGTCAGCACGAGGACGCCGTTGCCAGCGCGCAGCCGCCCCTCGAGTACGCCGACGCGCAGTTCGAAGTCGCCGCTCAGCTCAACCTTACCCAACACCGTGTCGCCGCAGCGCACTTCGAGCGTGGACGGCGTGTCGAAGTACGTGAGCGGCGCTTCGCCGCGCAGCACGAGCGTGGCATCGCCGGCCACCTGCGTCACGTCGATCTCGGCGCGCTCGCCCATCCACCGCCACGACCGCGCGCGCGCGTTGTCCAGTTCGGACTCGTGGAAACCCGCGCCGTAGGCCCACATCAGCGTACCGGCCGACTGCACGTCGAACTGCTCCACCGCCGTGGCGACGGGCTGCGTGCCGGTGGTGGGTGCGGAGCGCACCGTGACCTCCGCCCATTGGCCCCCGCCGGCCAGGCGGCCGGCCGGCAGCGCCACGCGGCGCACGAAGAAACCGGGGGCTGGAGCCACGTCCCAGTGATCGAGGTCGCGTCCATCCAGTGCCAGTGTGAACGTCACGGGGGAATCGCCGGGCGCGCCCAGATTGCGTCCGCCGATCACCATGGTGGCGGCCTCGCCACGGCGACGCACGAAGGCGCTGACCGGCCCCAGATGCGGCCCGCGGCCCATGAGCCGCGCCATGCCGGCCGTCTCCGGCGTGAGACTCCAGCCCTCGGTGGCAAACCAACCGGGCTCGGCGAGCCGGTAGAGTGTCGCGTCTGCGGGACGCATGCCACCGAGCATCGACATGCTCGAGACCCCCCACGCAAACGTCTCGCGGTCGCGACGCGCCTGCGGGTCGATGAGCGCCAGATCGGTGCGCCGGGGATCGGCGAGGAACCAGACCGGGCCGGAGGCGCCCGACCGCCAGTGCCGCGCCAGTTCGAGCCACTCGCGGCGCGGCGGAGACGGTAAGACGGGGCCCATCGGCCGCACCTCGGCCTCGAGTGGACGCTGCAACGCCTGATGCATGGCGATCGTGGGCGTCTCGCCAGCCGCCACGGCCGATGCCACGCGGTCGAACAACCGCGCCGTCGGGCTACCGCGTTCGACGTACGCGGAAAGCTGCGGCACGCTGGTGCTCAAGCTCCACGCGGCAATGCCCACGGCGCCAACGATTCCTGCGCGGCCGGCCAGGTCGAGCGTGACCGCCGCCAGAAACCCGACCGGCAGCACCAGCGGCAGCGCGTAGCGCGCAAACGTGGTGTCCTGGAAGGCGAGATGGAAGGCGAGATACGGCAACGTGATGGCGGCCAGGGCCAGTGCGGTGCGCCGCTCGCGGACGGCCAGCACGAGCGCGCCGTTGGCCGCCAGCACGAGCACCACCCCGGCAAGCGCCACGTTGTCCCACGGCCACACGAAGGTGCGCAGCAGCGCAAACGCCGCCAGCCTCGGCGTGGGCGCGAGATACAGCATCTCGACGCCGGCGAAGTCTTCGCCGGCCTGGGTGCCGAGCGCCGCCAGATAGGCCGTGGGGCCGCCGCTGGCCACGAGCAGCGGGACGGCCCAGACGAGCGCGCCCAGCGTGAACGCCACGCTCGCGCCGATCAGGGCACCCACGAGCCCCCGGCCCGCGCGGTCGGCGAGCACCAGCAGCAGCAACGGCGCGGTGAGCCAGAGGGTTTGTGTGCGAAAGCCCACGGCGAACCCCGCCAGCAGCGCGCCGACGACGATGACCCGCCCCGACGCCATCATCTCTGCCGGTTCGAGCCGGCGATCGCCCTGCTCCGTAGGATGCTGGCGCCACCATGCCAATGCCAGACAGGCCAGGGCGGCGCAGGCCGCGGCCAGCCCGGGCACATCGCTCATGGGACGCGACGCCAGGTACCAGGTGAGCGGACAGGCCGCGAACACCAGCGTGGCTATGAGCGCGCGCCGTGACAACGCCGGCCGGCCCGTGCGATTCGTGCCGCCGGCCGACAGAGACGTGAGCGCGTACGGCACGACGCACACGAGCACCAGGGCGCCGATGAGCGAGAGCGCGGCCAGCGCGCGCGCCTCGACACGGTCTGAACGGCCGTCGGGCCAGAGGACGCGGGTGGCGGCGGTGGTCGCCTTGCCAAGCGCGATGTAGACGGGATAACCGGGCGGGTGCGGGCGGTGCCGCGCCGGATCGAAGTCACGCACCCCGAGCGCGAAATTCACCGAGTCGATGTCTTCGAGCGTTGACGGCAAGGCGCCCACGTGGCCCGCCGCCATGGCCCCCGCAAGCAGCACCACGACGATCAGACCGGCGCGAACAGGGGGGGCGGCCGACGAGACCGGGCTCACGACACCGGCCGCAGCAGGAGCGGTTCGTTCAAGCTGCCCTGCCGGTAGCCCTGCAGGTCGAGGCTGACATGCTGATAGCCCGTGGCCTTCAGATCCGCGACCAGGCGACCGGCGATTTCGGGCTCGAGCGCACGCGCCATTTCGTCACGGGCCAGCTCGAGCCGCGCGATCTGATCGTGGTGGCGTACGCGGAACACCCGGAACCCTAGTGCCCGCACGGCGGCCTCAGCGCGCTCGATCTGCTTCAGTTTGGGCGCCGTGACCTCGGTGTGATGCGGAATCCGCGACGATAGGCACGCCGACGCGGGTTCGTCCCATGTGGACATGCCCAGCGCACGAGACAGGGCGCGGATCTCCTCCTTGCCGAGCTCGACCTCATCGAGCGGGCTGCGCACCCCGTGCTCGCGTGCGGCGGCCCGGCCGGGCCGGTAGTCGCCTCGGTCGTCGGCGTTCGTGCCATCGACGACCACAGCAAAGCCGCGGGCGCGCGCGAGTGCGCCAAGGGTGCTGTAGAGCTCGGTCTTGCAGTGGAAGCAGCGATCGCCCGCGTTGGCCCTATAGCCTTCGCGCTCCAGCTCGTCGGTGAGCACGAACTCGTGGGCGATTCCGAATTCGCCCGCGACCTGACGGGCTAGCTGCCGGTGATTGTCGGGGTAACTAGGACTATCGCCCGTGACCGCCAGCGCGCGGGGCCCAAGGGTGCGGGTGGCAACGACGGCGAGGTACGCGCTGTCGACCCCGCCGCTGAACGCCACGACGACCGATTCAAGCCCG
>JANNEJ010000751.1:0-3113 GCA_031378585.1 Acidobacteriota bacterium
GCCCGAGATCGTCCTTGAGCTCCCGATACTGCTGCTCGATGGGCCAGCGGCTGCGGGCGAGCGCCACGAGATCGCCGAGCGCCGTGGTCGCGGGCAGATGGAGCAGGTAGGACTTCCGGACGTCGGTCGCCGAGCGCTCGCACAGCAACCAGCGCTCGCCGCGACCGGTCGGCGTGCGCACGCGCCGCGCACAGAAGCGCGCGGTCAGCGGCCCCGCCGTGCCGGCGCCCCAGGTCACGGTCTCCCACGCGTCGTCGGGCGCACCGGTCGCGAGCGCGGTCGCGCTCAACGGATCGCCTGCGACGCCCGGCACGGTGAAGACCACCTCGCCGCGGATCGCGACCCCATACGCGAGACCGGGCGCTCCAGGCCGGCGCGGAACGCGGCGTTGCTGCCGTAGTCGGCATCGACGACGACCGCCGTGATCGCGAAGCCCGCCTGCAGGATGGCGCGCACCTGCGCCAACGCGATGCGCCACTTCTCGCGAAACTGCACGGCCGGGGGAAGGCCGACGGCGTCACGGCGATCCGCATCCTCGGTCCACGCGACGGGCAGATACAGATCGAACGCCAACGGCCACGTGCGGTCGGCGGCGATCAACGCGCTCGACCCCGCCACCTGGCAATTACCAATCGTGCCGCGCGCGCCGCAGTACTGGCGCTGCCCGCCGACCGACTGTGTGCCTTGCTTGGCAAACCCCGTGTCGTCGATCGCCAGAATGCCCGTGCGCACCGGGACCACCGTGCGCAGGTGCGTCCACACGCGCTGCGCGTCCCACGGCGAGTGCGTGATGAAGTGCTGCAGCGCCTGATACTGTCCAGGATCGCTCACCCGGCCATGCATCGCCTGCATCGACTTCCGCTCGCTGGCGTTGAGCAGGCCGTCGAGATACTGACTGGCCGCCCCGCGCTGCGGCTGTCGGCTGAAACACGCGCTGAAGCCGTCCAGGAACTGCCCCATGCGTCGCAGCATCGCGCGGGCCGGCCCAGGCGTCACAGACCGCAGCGTAGCGAATGTACCAAAAAAGTACAAGTACTATCTGGCCTTCAGGCCGCAGGTGCACGAAGATCAACCTGACAAAGTAGTGCTAATCGACCGCCGCAGCTTCGTGATGTGTTCCACACCGAGCCGTTCAAACGCCCCGGTATGTCTCACGCTTCAGGGCGGCTTCGCGCCGCGTGACAGACGGGATCGTTATTGAAGCTGATACGTGAACGTCAGACCGATATTGTGGACGCGACCTCGGAAGGTCGCCGCGGACACTCTGCAAGGGTTCCAGTCCGGCGGCTGGGTGCGCGCCGGAGACCCCTCGACCTCTCGTGGCCGCACAGTTTGAATAGTCCCATCGGCTGCGCCGTTCAAGCCGGCTTGCTAAACGTTCGGACGAACGAAAGGTCCACTCCGCGGGAGGGGCCGTAAGAATATTCCCGGATCTTTTAGGGCTCGCGAGGGGTCGCCATCTACTGGCAGCAGGAACTATCGCGGCCTTGATTACAGCGCTTCAGCGTTGCTCGATGGACTCCGCGCTCTGGCTACTCGCGAGAACTGGTCCTGACGCGCTTGGAAGAGGGAGACTATCGACCGCCATCACCTATCGCGATTTCAATCGCGAACTACGAAACGATAGCAATCGCTGTGCAAGGGAACGTTCGCCGTCCCGTTTTGGATCACTCGGAAGTGGATATCGAATGTGGTGCCGGGTGCTAGGGAGGACAAATCGCGCCACAGCGATGCGCGACCCGAACCGGAATCGTCTGTGACGATGGGCTGTGGCGTTAACCCCTGACCGAGTGTCAGCCAATTGGTGCCTGTGCAGATCCCGTCCAGTGTCGTATCCACCGCCCGTTGCAGACTGTAGTTCGTGCCAGGCAGGAGGTCTCGCACCCACACGTCAAGGTCGATGATGTTCTTGGTCGCATCCTTCTTCTGCCGGAACTTGACCAACCCGAAGCCATCACCGCGCAGAATCGCCTCCAAGTTAAACGGCGGCTGGGCTCCATTGGACTGGAGTCCAACCGTGGCCATGCCGTCGCCGCCCAGCGATGACGACGTGACCGACGCCGCGGACGTGGGACCGGTCGGTGACGTGCTTTGACCCATCTGGCTGCATCCAGCGACGGACAGCGTGGCAATGATGACGACGACAACGGCGTTCAGTGAGGCACGCATAGAGGCCACCTTTCGTTAGAAACAATGACGGCGCACGGCCCGAGGGGAAGCAGAGTCATACCAGAGGCGTAGTAGGGGTGCAACAGCAAAAGCTCGATTGCCGGTGGCGCGTCTTCGCATTCGCGCATTTTTGCAGCCGAGACCAGCATGCTGGCAACTAGTCGCAGGCTGCGACCACTCGCAACCTCTCGTACTCGCTGGAACGAGTTCTGCTCAGACCTACCGGTCCCAGCACACTCTGCAAGGGTTCCAGTCCCGCGGCTGGGTGCGCGCCGAAGAACCCACGACGTCTCACGGCCTCACAGTTTGAATAATCCAATCGGCGGTGCCGTTCCAGCCAGCTGCTAAACGTTCGGACGAACGAAAGGTTCATCTCGACGCTGCCGGCACTGAGTCCCAGTCGAGCACCGGCTTCGTCGAAGAGCACCTGGCGTCGTTCATCCGGGAGAGCCAGTAGATGGTCCATCGTCAGACCTCTTGCAATGACGCGAGGCCGCGAATCACTTCTGCGACCCACGCGGGCAAATAGCGGATGTCGTGGAGCAGTTGCTGACGGTCGGTATCCGAGAGCCGGCGGCGCAGTGCGGCGATGGTGTCCGGCGTCACGTGACGCTTGCCGAGCCACCGGAGCGCCTGGATCACCGTGCCGCTGATTCGCCCGGCGGTGGCCATCTGTTTGGGGGTCGTGTGCTTCAGCACGATTTGACGCCGTCCCAATCGCACGGTTCGCGACCGGCCATCCGTGAGGAACACGGCGCGTACGGGCACCTGATCCGAGAGGCCGAGCAGATGCGCCGCGTGCGCTCCGGCCGCCTGCAGGCGGGCGCCGTCCCGATCACGTAGCGCATTCGCGACGTCGTCAGTCGAAGGGGCGAGCGGCCCGAGTGACGTGTCGATTCGCGGGGTGTCGTACAGACCGCGGGCGAGCTTCCGTATGGTGCCGG
>JANNEJ010000777.1:0-2689 GCA_031378585.1 Acidobacteriota bacterium
CAGCCCGTCCCGCTCGGTAAAGTGGAGGTCACGAGTCGCACGTCGCCTACCACGCCGCGCAGGGGCTCGCGGGCCTGCGCCCCAACCGCCCACGGGGCCAGACTCGCCAGACCCACGAGCAGGCCCCATGCCGGCGACAGATGACGCACAGGGCGGCTATCCGTTCTTCGCCTTGCGACGACCGGCCCAGTACTTCTTCATGCGCTCCGACACGGCGCGGCGCATGGCCGGGGACATCGTGAAGGGCTTGCGGGACTTGGCGGTCCTCGTGCTCTTGGCGCTGTTACTGCTCTTGGCTCTCTTCGCGCCCTCGGCAGGTGCGGCGGGCCTGGGCGCGGCTGGAGGGCGTGCGCCGGAGAACAGTTCCGGAAATGCCCGGCGGATGGCGACTTCTTCGCGTCGAATGTCGTCGAGTCGCTTCATCGCGCCGAGGCGCGCGAAGCGACGAAAATCTTCCTTACTCAGTTCGTTGGCCACTTGTGTCGCGTCCCTGTTTACCGTGAGGGTCTCGTACTTGAGTGCAGGAGGCACCACGCATGATATCGGTGAGGCTGCCCGCGCGGCAAACGTCTCAGTAGCCACCAGCGGCCGGCGCGGCCGCCGGCCGCCCAGATGCCGCTGCTCCGCTCTCTGACTCGCGAACGATGCGCACGCCGGCGCTGGCGCCGACGCGGCTGGCCCCCGCGGCAACCATGGCCTGCACCTGGCCAAGATCACGCACTCCGCCAGCTGCCTTGACGCCCATGCTGTCGCCGACCACGCGGCGCATGAGCGCCACGTCGGCCACGGTGGCGCCGCCGGGCCCGAACCCGGTGGACGTCTTCACGACATCGGCGCCGGCCGCCTTCGCGAGCGTGCAGGCCGTGACCTTCTCGTCGTCGGACAGCAGCGCCGCCTCGATGATGACCTTGCTCGTCGCGCCGCAGGTCCGGCACGCTGTCGCCACGCCTTCAATGTCCTGTTCCACCAGGCGCAGGTCGCCCGACTTGAGGGCGCCCACGTTGATGACCATGTCGATCTCGGTGGCGCCGTCGGTGATCGCCCGGCGCGCCTCGTAGGCTTTCACGTCCGGCGTCGTCGCACCGAGCGGAAAGCCCACGACTGAGCACACCCCCACCCCGGTGCCGCGCAGCCGTCGCGCGGCCAGCGCCACCCAGGCCGGGTTGACGCACACGGTGGCAAAGTGATGCTGCGCCGCCTCGGCACAGAGCGTCTCGATGTCGGTGGCGCTCGCATCGGGCTTGAGCAGGGTGTGGTCGATGAGCTGCGCCACGGCTCCCCCGCCCCCGCCGGCCGCATACATGCCGAGCCGCGCCGCACCCGCGTCGATGACGCCCTGCACGCGCGTGGGACAGCAGTCGTGCTGCCACCCGTGACATGCGCACCGCGCCTGGGGCGGGCGGCGGTACGCGGCCAGTTCCTCCGCGATGATGGCCACGAGGCGCCCGAGATCGACGCCAATGGTGGGGTCGTGCGGTCCGTTCACTGAAGGCGCTCCAGACCCTGGATCTTCCCCAATCGGCGGATGTACCGCGCCTCGGTCATGGGCGTCCCCATCCATGTGTCCACGATCTCCAGGGCCACCTCGACGCTCACCAGCGTGGCCCCGAGTGTGAGCACATTGGCGCCGTTGTGCTCCCGGGCATAGCGCGCCAGTGTCCGGTCGGTGCACATCGCGGCCCGCACGCCGTGAATCTTGTTGGCGGCAATCGCCGAGCCGATGCCCGCCCCGTCGATCGCGATTCCGGCATCCGCCTCGCCGCGCGCCACCAGCCGCGCCACGCCGCCGGCGATGTCGGGATAGTCCACCGGGTCGGGCGTGTCGAGGCCGACCTCCTGCACGGCGATCCCCTGGCCGCGCAAGTGGTCGCGAAGCACGCGCCTCAGTGCCAGGCCGGTGTGGTCGCTGCCGAGCGCCACGCGGCGAATCGGACTCACCGGCGCGAGCCCCTCGGTGTCGCCATGCGCGCCCTCGCGCACCACTAGGATGCGCCGCTCACGCAGCGTGTCGTCGGCAAGTGGCGTGATGTGCCCGCCGGCGGCGAGGGTCACCGACGAGCCGCGGTCGAGCGTGCGCGCGATGCTTTCGGTGATCATGTCGTATCTGGTCATCGCCCGTCCTCGCACCCAGCCGGCCACTGTGCTACCGTCGGCGTCGCATGCTGGCCGCAGTCACCCCGCTCATCACCGCCGACGACATCCGCCAACGGATCGTCGAACTGGCCCAGCAGATCCGGGCCGACGCTCCCGAGGCCGAGCTCCACTTCATCGGGGTGCTCAAGGGCTCGATTTTCTTCTTTGCCGATCTGCTCCGCGCCATGTCCGGCACGGTGACGATGGACTTCATCGCCGTGGCCAGCTACGCCGGCTCGCGCAGCACGGGCGAAGTGCGTCTCATCAAGGATGTCGACCGCGGCCTGCAGGACCGCCACGTGATCGTCGTCGAGGACATCGTTGACACGGGTCTCACCTTGCACTACCTGCATGACATCCTGCGCGCCCGCGGACCGGCGAGCCTGCGTACGGCGTGCCTGTTGTCGAAGCCCTCGCGCCGCAAGATTGACGTGCCGGTTGAATACGTGGGCTTCACAATCGAAGACCGGTTCGTGGTGGGCTACGGTCTCGACTACGACGAGCATCACCGGCACCTCCCATACATCGGCGAACTCACGGTGTGACCGCCGCGCGC
>JANNEJ010000784.1:0-4901 GCA_031378585.1 Acidobacteriota bacterium
CCACCCCGGCTTCGAGCATCGCCACGCGGTCGCGGTTGGTGGGGTCGTTCCGATCGAACATCGAGTAGACCCGGCTGGTCACCGCGGCAGGCGCGGCGGCCACCAGCACCGCGATCGCGATGGGCAACACGCCGACGAGCCGTCGGTCCTTCAGCAGGAAGAGCGCGCCCACGCCGGCCGACACGCCGACCCAGGCGCTGCGGGTGAACGTCAGGCCGAGTCCGGCCACCAGTGCCGGCATGACGAGCGACGCCCAGACGCGGTCCCGCCGGTCGAAGACCAGCCGCGCCACCGTGGCGCAAATCACCAGCATGAGCGTGCCCGAGTAGGTCATCCAGTGCGACAGCGTGCCCTGAGGACGGCGTCCAAGGTTGTCGTAGTTGAGCACGCCGTACTGCACGATGCCCACGAGGGCGCTGGCCGCGCCGACCGAGAGGGCAATCGTGGCCAAGGTGCGGGCGCGCGTGCCACGGCCGAACTCGAACACGATGGGCACGAGCAGGAAAAGCACCAACTGCTTGGTATCGGGCACGCTCACGGCTGGATCGCGCGACACGGCAGCCGAGAGCAGGGTGAGCGCCGCGTACACCGCGAGCGGCCAGACGAAGCGGGGCATCTCGGGCGCCCCCGAGAGGGCGGCGCGCGCCACCCAGGCCAGCGCGGCGACTGTCATCGACACCTGCGCAGCGGCAATCGAAATCTGCAGCGACGCCACGGCGGCTGCCAGGGCCCACCAGCCGATGCGGTCGATGCGGTCGAGCGTCGCGACGCGCGCGTCGGACAGGGCGATGGTCGTCACGATGCCGCCTCGAGCACTCGGCGGGCCGCCGCGAGCACGTCGCCTGGAGAAAGCGCCGCGAGACACCTGAAGTCGCCGTGCACGCACACGCGCTGATGGCAGGGCCGGCAGTCGAGCGGGCCGGGCTGGACCGCGGCTGCGTGCGCGGGGTGCGCGCGCCAGGGCATCGAACGCTCGGGCAGCGTCGGGCCAAAGAGCGCCACGATCGGCACGACGGTCGTGGCCGCCACGTGCAGCGGTCCGGAGTCGCCTCCGATGAAGAGTTGGGCGCGCGTCATGATGACGTGAAGCTCCTCGAGCGACGGTTCCCCGCACCGCACGATCGCGGCGCCGGCCACGCCGGCCACCCGCGCGGCCTCGTCGGCCACCGCGGCGGCGGCATCGGCCTCCGACGGTCCGGCTGTGATCATAATGCGACGGCGCCGATCGTCGCGCGCCAGCGCGACGGCCAGCTGCACGAACGACTCGCGCGGCCAGCGACGGAAGGGATTGCTGGCGCTGACGTGCAGCACCACCAGCGGTGCCCCGACAGCGACGCCTGCTGCCGTCAGTCGGGCGGCCGCACTGGCGCGCGCCTCTGGGCCGGCGGTCATCTCGACCGGATTCGTGGCGGGACCTGGTGGGCCGATGCCCAGTGGCGCCAGAAGATCCCACTGATTCAGGACTGAGTGCCGCGGCGGCATCAGTGACGGATGCCACGGCACGCGCGTCGAGTAGAAGAAGCGGCGGCCGGGGATGTCGTAGCCGATGCGCTGGGGTGCCCCGGTGGCCCGCACCAGCCAGGCACTGCGCGGCCCGCCGTGAAAGTCGATGGCCAAGTCGTAGCGCTCGCGACGCAGGCGCCACGCCAGGGAGAGGTCGTAGCGCACACGCGCGAAGCCGTGCGGGCGCGCCACTTCAATCACGGTATCGAGATGCGGATTGTGCCGCACGATCGGTGCAGCCGCGTCTTCCACGAGGTAGTCGAGGCGGGCGTGCGGGAACTGGCGCCGGAGCGCCCCGATGGCTGGCGTCGTGAAGACCACGTCTCCGACCAGCCGCAACCGGACGAGCAGGATCTTCAGGGCTCGACCGTGGCCTCGTCGAGCAGCATCACCGGGATGTCGTCTTTGATGGGATAGACCCGGTGGCACGTCTCGCACTTCAGGGCGGCGCCGTCGTGCACCAGCACCACCGGCGTCTTGCAGGCCGGACACGCCAGGATCTCGAGCAACTCCGCGTCAATAGGCATCGTGCACTCCGGTAACCGAGTATAGCGCCTCAGGTCGCGTCTGCCGGTTGCCCGTGCCGGAAATATGAAAAGATGCGGGCATGGCTCTTGCGCTCGCGGCTCTCGCACTGCTCGTGGTCGTTGGGCAGCGCCCGGCCACGGCGCAGACCCCGGCCCCGGTCCCGGCCCCGGCGGTGACTCGCCCAGCCAATGCCGCCGCGATGTACGAGTTCCTGCTGGCGCGTCGCGCCGAGGCCGAAGACAACGTGGCGGCCGCGCAGAGCGCGCTCGAACGCGCCGTGGCGCTCGATCCGTTGGTCTCCGAACTGTATGGAGAGCTGGCCGCCTTCCACGCACGTCAGAACCAGCCGGCCGAAGCCGTGACGGCCGCCGAACGGGCCCTCGTGCTCAATCCTCAGTCGGAGGAAGGGCACCGTATCCTCGGCCTCGTGAATGCGGCCTGGGCCGACCGCGTGGTCGACGGCCCGAGCGGTGGCTCCGCCGAGACGTGGCGGGCCGCGGCGATCGTGCATCTGACGGCGGTGCAAGGCACGCCGGCCATGGCGACCGACCTCGGCTTGCAAGTCACGCTCGCGCGCCAGCTGATAGCCTCGGATCAAGCGGAAAAAGCGGTGCCGATTCTCGAGCGCGTCGTGTCGCAGACGGGCCCCTCGGGCGAGCAGGTCGTCATGCTGGCTGATGCGCATCGCGCACTCGGGCAGCTCGATCGCGCCGTGTCAGTGCTCGAGCAGGCGGCCGCCGCGAATCCCCGCTACTACCTGGCGCTCGGCGATTTGTTCGAGCGGCAGCAGAAGTTCGAGGAGGCTGCCGGTGCGTTCGACAAGGGCATCAAGGGCATGCGCACACCCGGCCGCGAACTGCGTCTGCGCCGAGTGGCCGCGCTGCTCAGCATTCCCGACGGCGCGGGCGCCGCGCGCGCCGTCACGGCGCTCACCGAGGTTCTGGCGTCGGCGCCGAAGGACGTCGCGGCGCTGTATCTGCTCGCGCAGGCGTACGAGCAACAGGGTGACACCGCCAAGGCCGTGAGCGCGGCCGAGCAGGCCTTGACGGTCGAGCCGGCGCACCTGCCGTCGATGCTGGTGCTCGCGTCGATCTACCGGGAGCGATACGACTATGCCGCCATCGATGCGCTGCTTGGCCGCCTCGAGAGCGCACCGGCGGGGCGAGGCGGGGCAAGCGGGGACACCGTGCGACTGCTGGCCGAGCTGGGAGGCGCACGTCTGCAGCGCGGCGACTTCGCAGGCGCCGTGCGCGCCTTCGAGCGGGCGCAGACGCTGGTGCCGGAGTCGGCCGGCGTTGCGGCGGCGCTCGCGCAGGCGCATGTGCAGGCCAGGCAATACGACCAGGCGATTGGCGTGGCGAAGACGGCGCGCGTACGGGCACCACTCGATGTGGAACTTATCCGCATCGAGGCGATCGCCGGCGTGCGGGCCGGGCGGGCCGACGCGGCTGTCGCCGCCGCCGAAGCCGCCCTCGCGCCGCTGCTTCGCACGCCCCCAGGGGCATTCGCAATGGTGGACGTCTATCAGGAGGCCAAGCGCCACGACCCGGCGATTGCGCTGCTTGGCGCACTCGCGGCGGCGGAGCCCGGCGACGACGCCTTGGCCTTCAGGCTGGCGTCGGCCTTCGAGGGCGCGGGCCGCGTGGCCGACGCAGAGCGCACGTTCAGGGCCATCGTGGCGCGCGACCCACTGGACGCCAATGCGCTCAACTACCTCGGGTACATGTTGGCCAACCGCGGGCTCCGCCTCACCGAGGCCCTGACCTTCATCGATCGCGCCCTGGCTGTCGAGCCCGGGAACCCGGCTTTTCTCGACAGCCGCGGGTGGGCCTTGCTGAAGCTCGGTCGCGCCACCGACGCGGAGCCGCCGTTGAGGGCCGCTGCCGACGCGCTGCGCGGCAGTTCGGTGATTCAGTCTCACTATGCCGACGTGCTGACCGCCCTCGGCAAGCGTGGCGACGCGGCCGACCGTCTCGAGTTGGCGCTCGCCGGCGACGGCATCGACATCGATCGAGCGGCACTCGAGCGTCGGCTGCGGCAGCTCGGCCGCCGCACGCGATGAGGACGGCGCGGTTGGTGATTGCCGCGGCCACTGTGCTCGCGACGGCGTGCGCCGCGCGGGTTCCCGACCGGCCCGCTGGCGCCGGCGTGGACGCACCCACCGCGCCGCAGGCGCTCGCTCGGGCTACCACGCACTGTCATCCCCTTCGCACCGCCACCGCGGAGATCCGTCTGGCCGGGCGGGCGGGCCAGGAGCGTGTACGGGCACGGCTCCTCTCGGGTTTTGCCGAGCCCGAGTCGTTGCGACTCGAGGCGCTGGCGCCATTTGGAGCGCCGGCGCTGCTGTTTGCATCAAATGGCGCGACGACCACCCTGTACTTTCCCCGCGACGCCCAGGTGTTGCGTGACGCGCCGGTGGCGAGCGTGCTCGACGCGTTGACCGGCCTGGCGCTCGATGCCGCCGACTTGCGCCGGCTGCTCTTTGGCTGCGTGGCCGGTGACAACGGCCGTGGTACCCAGTACGGCTCTAGCTGGCAGGTCGTAGAGTCCGGCGACACACGCGCGTTCTTGAAGTCCGGCGTGCTCGTGGCGGCTGACTACCGGGGGTGGCAAGTGGACTATGCGGCGCACGAGTCCGGTATTGCCCGGACGGTGCGAGTCCGGCGAGCCTTGCCGCAGGGCGTCGTCGACCTCGTCGCTACGCTCGTCAGCCTGGAACTCAACATCGACCTCGATGCCGCCGCCTTCACCCTGGTGGTCCCCGCCGGCGTGTTGCCCATCACGCTCGAGGACCTGCGCGCAGCCAGTCCATTCGCGGCTCGCGAGCCGTAGAAGCCGGCGCCTTCGCATGTCTGTGCCCGTGCCGCTCA
>JANNEJ010000799.1:0-1690 GCA_031378585.1 Acidobacteriota bacterium
CGACCACCCGCGTCGCCGACGCGGTCACGTTGAGGCGGTCGTCCCGCCACGCGCGCGCAGTCTCGCCCAGCACGTCGCCAAACGAGGGGCGCCCCCAGGCTGCGACCGGCGGAAAATACGTGCCGCCGTAGAACGGCTCCAGCGAAGGCGTCAGCCACACGTTCATCGGCCAGCCGCCGCTCCCGGTCGTGGCCTGCACAAACGCCATGTAGACGCGGTCCACGTCGGGGCGCTCCTCGCGATCGACCTTGATGCACACGAAGTCGCGGTTCATCTGCGCGCCCACGTCAGGATGCTCGAACGACTCGTGCGCCATCACGTGACACCAGTGACACGTGGCATAGCCGATGGACAGGAAGATCGGCTTCTGCTCCGCTCGCGCCCGAGCGAATGCCTCGTCGCCCCAGGGATACCAGTCCACCGGGTTCGCGGCGTGCTGACGCAGATATGGGCTCGCCTCGCGCGCCAGTCGATTCATCATTCGATCATATGCTGCGGCTCCAGTCGCTGCGATAGACTCTTTGCGAGGAGGCGACTGAACGCGTGACCGAGACGACTCCGCTCCGAGGACAGCGCGTGGTGATGTTCGTCGAAGCGGACTACGACCACGTCGACCTCGACACGACGCGTGCCGCCCTTACCGCCGCCGGGGCCACCGTGCAGATCGTCGGCCCGATCCAGAACCAGACCTATGTGAGCCGCAGCGGTCCGTCGGTTGTGGCCGAGTACGCGGCCAGCGCGCTGCGGGTGGCCGACATCGACGCGGTCGTCATACCCGGTGGCTACGCCGCCGACCGGATCCGTCTGCGTCATGCCATGGTGGATCTGGTCCGCGACGCGGTCGAGGCTGGCAAGCCGGTTGCCGCCATCGGCCATGGGGCGTCGGTGCTCATCAATGCCAAGGCGCTGTCGGGCCGGATGGTCACGTGTTGGCCATCGATTGCCGTCGACGCCAGGAACGCGGGTGCCCGCTATGTCGACCGGCCGGTGGTGGAAGACGGCTGCGTGATCACGTCGCGCAAGTCAGACGACCTGCCGTTCTTCGTCGACGCCATCAAGCGCCAGCTGATCGCCCGACGGGCGTAGCCGCGGCGATCTGCGACTTGCGCAGGCCGGAGCGCAACCGTACGTAGGCCGCGGTCATCTCCACGCCATAGAGCAGCAGCACGGCCGACACGTAGATCCACAGCAGGAACACCACCACGGCGGCGACCGATCCGTGTACCGTCCAGCGCGCCGGGTCGGCCGCATAGGCCGAGAACAGCGCAAAGGCGGCCCGCCACAGCAGACCCGTCAAGATGGCGCCTGGCCACACGTCGCGGAACGAGACCCTCACGTTGGGCACGTACTTGTGCACGAGGGCCACGCACAGGATGAGCAGCGCCGTGGCGGCGTAGTCGGCGCCGACGCCGCTCAGGCGGGTGAGCCAATCGATCTGCAGCCCCAGCGCACCGAACCACCGCGCTTCGGCCACGCGCACCAGACTCACGACCATAATCGCCGCCAGGAACATCGCGCCGGCCGCAGCCATCATCAGGAACGAGAACAATCGGTGGCGCAGAAAACTGCGCCGGCGCTCCACGCCCCACGCATGATTCACGGCGGAGCTGATCGCACCGAACACGCCGGCCGAGGCGTAAGCCAAAGCCAGACTGCCGCCCACCCCGATGCTGATCCGGTCTGTGCTGAA
>JANNEJ010000826.1:0-6453 GCA_031378585.1 Acidobacteriota bacterium
GTGCTTGCCGAACACGAACCGGTGCGTGCCGCCGACCTCCTGTTCGCGGATGAACTGGTAGATGGCCGGGTGGACGAGGATCGCGGCGGTGTGGATCCCCGATTCGTGCGAGAACACGCCCTCGCCGATGATGGGCTCGTGCGGCTGTATGGGGATGCCCGACGCGCGTTCGATGGCGCGGCGCAGCTCGTGCAGCCGCTCGTACTTGAAACGCGGCAGGGTCACGCCGTACAGCTCCTTGAGCACCATCACGAACTGGTGAATCGAGGTGTTTCCCGCCCGTTCGCCGATGCCGTTGGCCGTCAGGCTCGGATGCGTCGCGCCGTGCAGCACAGCGCGGACGGTGTTGATCGCGCCCAGCCCGAAGTCGTTGTGGAAATGCGCCGTAAGCTGCACCCGTCCGTTCCTGACGCCGAGCGCTTCGACGATGGGTGGGAAGTAGTGGTCGACCGCCTCGGGCGTGAAGACCCCACAGGTGTCCGAGAAGCAGAACCGCGTGCCGCCGGCCGCGATGCACGCCTCAGCCCACGTGAGCGTGTAGTCCAGGTGCCCGCGGCTCGCATCCTCGGCTGCAAACTCGATGCGTTCGAGCCCGCGCTGGCGGGCGTAACCGATCGCGTCGGTGATCAGGCGGATGTTGGCCTCGCGGTAGAACGCCACCGGCGTGTCGAGCCAGGCCGATTCCGGCCGGCCCTCGCGCGCGAGCAGCGTGCGCCCCAGCTTGTACTTGAGATGCAGGTCCGAGACCGTGGAGAGGATCAGCACCGACACGTCCGCGGGCCGGCAGCCGGCCTCGCGGGCCACCTCGAGCACGCAGTCGATGTCCCCGGGAACGGCCCGGCACATGGCGAGCACGTCCATGCGTGGGGCGATGCGGCCCTCGCGCCGGGCCTCGAGGATGAGCCGCAGTGCGCGACGGGCGCTCGCCGACGAAATCGGCAACGCCCCGTCGGCAACGTCGATACCGATCTCCCCCAGCAGCGCGGCGAGCTCGACCTTCTGCTCGGGCGAGAAGGCCACGCCCGGCATCTGTTCGCCGTCGCGCAAGGTGTCGTCGTAGAGGTAGATGCCTGCCGGGTCGGGGAACTGAAGATGGGAGGTGTAGCCGCGCGGCTGACGCAGCAGATCGTCGAGCGGCTCTCGCAGATCGGGCATGGCGTGGACTATATCCCCTCGTGGCGCGCCTGGCGTGCTGAGTCGTACACTCACGCTGCGCCCGGACCCGGCAGCCGCGAGGCGCTGTGGGCTCACGTGGCCGGCGCCTGACCCACGGACTTTGAACGCGCGGCTAAACCTGTTGCCAAACCCTGGCCCTGCCCGCCTAAGCGCGGGGACGGGCTCGCGTCAGCCACCAGCGCAATCGTCGGGTGCACGATTGCCATTCTTGCGGGAAAAACGATCACCCTCGGTTTCCGCTTCCATAAGGGTCGCGTCGAGACTCTTCGCTCGACGGCATTGACCTCGCGCCGATCGAATCTCCACAAGTCGTCGCGTTACAAGTCCCGCTTTGGGCCCGGCTGAGGAACGCGATCTCGCGGCCCAGGACTTCCGGGGGTCCCCGCGGCCTCCACACTGTTGAAAGAGACGGAACATCCACCACGGGTCGTGCGATATACTCGCCGCACTTTCGGCGAAAGGCAGGATTGGCGAACATGTTTACGGACGTCAGGAGTTCCACGGGTCACTTCGCCTTGTTGCCGATCCCGAGCGTTTTTTTTGAGACGCCGCCTCCCTTCGGCGCGGGCGCGTTGCTGGTGCTCAACCGGTTCGACAACAACTCCGCGAAGCTGCGCACGGAGCACTTTCAGGGCATCTCAATTGCTGCGGCGCAGGCGGGGAGGAGTGTTTCGGCTCTGGAGATATACGGGATAACCGATCGGGCAGGATCGGAAGCGCTCAACTTTGCGCTGTCGCGCCAGCGGGCGCAGACGGCGCTGGCAGCATTGGGCGTGGCGGTCGGGTTGGGTCCGACCAATATTCAGTTCGCCAACGGCCTGGGAGAGCGATTTGCGGCGGAGTACTTCGCCCTTAAAGGAGCGAACGATCGCGACGCCAACATGCGGGGAGTAGCCTGTTATTTGTGGGAGTCGTTTGCGACGGCGACGGATCCTTTTCTGAGGGTAAGTGTGGCGTTCGCGTCACCGCCGACGGGTGGCGGCGGCCTCGGGCGAAATTTTCTGCCGGCGCTCCACATGGGGCGGCTGCGGATGCAGCCTCGATCAACGTTTGCTTAGTCCGGTTTCGGGGCCAGAGGATCGGGTTGCGCGAGAGATAACGCCCGGGCGGTGGCGCAGATTGCGCGTATCTGAACCCGCCCGTGATTCGCTTCGGCGCCCAGCTACGATCGAGGTCGGACATCGCGAGAACAGCGCCCTCCGTCGAAGGACAGGTGATTTCTTCACGCGCGCGCCGGAACTCCGGCCGGCACCGCCACGCGTAGAACCCACTCGCGCTAACTTCGAGACACCGGCACAGCATCGTGACCTGTGGTAGGCGCTCGAGCCGCACGTTCCGGACATCGAACGGCGCGTGATGCCGGGGCCTCGAACCCGTGGCGCTACGCCTGGCAGGGGTCGTGCTCCCGGCGCCGTGCGGGAAGAGGCGCACGCATGCCTCGGCGGCGCGCCTGTCGTTCGTGACGCGCCACGGTGCCGTTCAGGTGCAGGCGGCTCGACGGGGCGGGGCGTGAAGGGTTCCCAGGGCATGGCGCCGAAGTTCAGGCCGTGTGCTCCCGGCGTGCCCCTGAGCTAATTTACCGCGTCAGAGGGCCGAGCGCGTACGTGCGAAAACATCGATGTCTATTGGGGGAATCAGTGGTGGCCAGGGACGGGATCGAACCGCCGACACTGCGATTTTCAGTCGCATGCTCTACCAACTGAGCTACCTGGCCACGGCGTGTGCCAGGGACCTGGCACAGAATTCAAACTATAACACACGGAAAACGCCAGCGAAAAGCCGGATCCGGCGGCGCTGCTGGCCGCCAGCCGAGGGCGTCAGGGCACGTGCTGCTCAGCCGCGGCCGGCCGTAGCCGGACCCATGTGGACGGGTGGCGCCCGCCGAGCACGAGCCAGGCGCAGGCCGCACCCACAAGGGCACCTCCAAGGATGTCGGACGGGTAGTGCACGCCGAGGTAGACGCGCGAGTAGGCCATGAGTGTGGCTAGCGCCCAGGAGCCCCAGCTCGCGCCCGGCACGACCCGGGCGGCGGCCAAGGCTCCGGCGACGGCGGTGGTGGCGTGACCCGAGGGGAACGAGGCGCTCGAAAGCGGCTGTGCCTCGAGCGTGCGTGCAGCCATGGCCGGCGCGTGCGAGGGCCGCACCCGGCCGATGAGCGGCTTGAGCACGCCGCTGGCCACGACGTAGCTGAGCGCCACGGCGAGGCACATGCGGAAGGCGGCCGCGCGCGTGCGCGGCCACCCGAGGGCAGCCCCGCCGAACACGAACCAGATTCCTGGCCACTATCCCAGCCAGCTCACGCCCAACATCACGGCGTCGAGCGCCGGCGTGTGGGCCGAGTTGATGGCGGTGAAGAGCGCAGCGTCCATCCGGCGGAAGCCTAGACCGCGACGGGTGCGGCCTCGCGGATGAGCCCCAGATCCTTACGCACGCGATCCTCGATGTTTTGACGGATGTCGGTGTGTTCCTTGAGGAACACCTTCACGTTCTCGCGCCCCTGCCCGAGGCGTTCGCCGCCGTAGGAGAACCACGCGCCGCTCTTGTCGATGATCTTGCGTTCGACGGCCAGGTCGATCAAGTCGCCTTCGCGCGACACGCCTTCGCCGTACATCATGTCGACTTCCGCCTCGCGGAATGGTGGGGCCATCTTGTTCTTGACGATCTTCACGCGCGTGCGTCCGCCCACCACGACGTCGCCGTCCTTGATGGCGCCAATGCGGCGAATATCCACACGCACCGACGAGTAGAACTTCAGCGCGCGGCCGCCGGTGGTGGTTTCGGGACTGCCGAACATGACCCCGATCTTCTCGCGCAGCTGGTTGATGAACACGAGCGTGGTCTTCGATTTGGCCACCACGGCGGTGAGCTTGCGCAGCGCCTGCGACATGAGCCGCGCCTGCAGGCCGACCTGTGCATCGCCCATGTCACCTTCGATTTCCGCCCGTGGCACGAGTGCGGCCACCGAGTCGACCACGACGACGTCGATCGAGCCCGAGCGCACCAGCACTTCCACGATTTCGAGCGCCTGCTCGCCGTTGTCGGGCTGCGACACCAGCAGGTTCTCGATGTCGACGCCAAGCTTGCGAGCGTATTCGGCGTCGAGGGCGTGCTCGGCGTCGACGAAGGCGGCCATGCCGCCAGCCTTCTGGGCTTCGGCGATGACTTGCAGGGTAAGGGTGGTCTTACCAGAGGATTCCGGGCCGAACACCTCGACGACGCGGCCGCGCGGGAACCCGCCGATGCCCAGGGCGTAGTCGATGCTGATCGAGCCGGTCGAGATGACCTCGTGGGGCTGAATTGCGCCTTTTGCTCCGAGGCGCATGATGGCGCCCTTGCCAAACTGCTTTTCGATTTGGCCCACTGCCATTTCGATTGCCTTGAGCCGTTCCTTCCCGTCGTCCACAGCCATGTTGTTCTCCGCCCCTAAGGTGGCGCCCCACGCCGGGGCTGCCGTTCAACCGAAAGGAATGCTAACGGCAGGCCAAGCGAAAGTCAAGCGAAGATACGTGCACCTCAATATTGGTATCCCTTTATTTACAACGACTTCCAGCGTGCAGACACTTTCGCCTCCTTAGTGCAGGTGTTCTGGTGGTGCAATGTCTGCACGCCGGGCGGTTGACGTGGCTGGCAGGTGTTGCGTACGGTTGGCGCATGCCCAGTCCGGTCGGCCATGCGCTTGGCGGCGCCATCGTCGGCGTGGCGCTGGCTCGGTCGGGCACATGGCGGGCTACCGGGGCCGTCGACACGGTCGCGGCGGCGTGCCGGTCTCCTCTGGTTGCGGTCGCAGCGCTGGCAGCGTGTCTGCCTGATGTCGACTTCGCCTGGGGCCGCCACAACATGGAGACCCACAGCCTTGGCGCCGCGCTTGCGGCTGGACTCACCGTGTGGGCAGTGACCCGAGGGCGCGCGCCGCGAATCGCGGTGGCGGTGACGCTGGCGTGGGCCTCGCACGTGGCCTTTGACTGGTTGGGGTCCGACGACACCGCGCCGCTTGGCGTGATGGCGCTATGGCCGCTCACCTCGGCGTTCTACTTCGCCGACGCGTTCGTGTTCGAGGCGATCTCGCGGCGCTCCTGGCTGCCAGGGTTCTGGCGCCACAACCTGCGGGCCGTCGTCACCGAGGCGGCGATACTCGCCCCCGTGCTGGTGACGCTCGTCATTGTTCGCCGGCCGCATGACCGACGTTCGGCGCATGCTGATGCGCGTGTCACAGAGGAGCCCCAATGAAGATACCGTCAACCGCCCTGGCCGCGTTTGTGATCATGACAGCGATCGTCGGCGTTGCCAGCGTGGCGCAGACCCAGCCGCCCGCCTCGCCCACGACGGCACGCGATCAGGTCTTTGCCGCCGAGCGCGGGTTTGCCAAGACGATGAAGGACCGCGACCTGGCGGCGTTCACCAGGCACCTGTCGAAGGACGTCATCTTCTACGGACGGGGCGTCGACAGAGGCCCTGCGGCCGTGACCGCGTCGTGGACGGCGTTCTTCGACGGCCCCGCGCCGCCCTTCAGCTGGGAGCCGACGTCGGTCGAGGTCGTCGACTCGGGCACGCTCGCCTTGAGCACGGGCCCGGTGCGCGGGCCAGATGGCCGTCAGACCTCGACGTTCACGTCGGTCTGGCGGCTCGAGGCTGACGGCGTGTGGCGCGTCGTGTTCGACAAGGGCTGCCAGTGCCCAGCGCCGGTCACGCCAGGGGACGCCGCCTGTGCGGGCCAGCCCTGACGGCGGCCCGAGCAACCGTACTTAGCGGCGCGGCACCGGAGACCGCGTCGCCGTCGGCTTGGTTGCCGCGCCGTCGAAGTAGAGGCCGACGGCGCTCTTGTCTGACAGGTCTTGCCCTTCGTACTTCCAGGTGCGCTTGTAGACGATGCGCGCCACGATCGACGCGCCCCCAGCGACGCGCACGGGCGTCGCCAGCGGCACCGCGGCGCCGCGGCCCGGTACCCACGTCGCCAAGGCGTGCGTGGTGCCGTCGGCGGCTTTCAGTTGCAGCGTGGCGCTGCGCACGATAGCGGGTGTGCCCGGAAGCAGGTCAACGGCCGTAATGGCGCGGCCGCCAGGCCCGGCGACCGGCAGCACCACCTCGTGCGTGGCCTCCGTGGAGGGCCCCGGCAGCATGAACGCGTCGCGCATCGGCAACGTGACGTCGGGCGCGCCAGAGCCCCACTCGTTCACCAGCGTGACGGGTGGCGGTGCCTTGTCGACGCTGCCGCGCGGCGCTCCGCCGGTGGCCCACACGAGCAGCAAGTCCGTCTCGCGCGCGTTGAGCTTCAGGGGA